>JADQBU010000370.1 GCA_016278435.1 Halanaerobiales bacterium | reverse complement strand
CACTGGAAATAGGTATTAAACCCATCTTATTTATTAATAAAATGGACAAAAAAAATGAACGAGCCGAAGAAGTTCTGGATATGGTACTGGATCTTTTTATAGATCTTGAGGCCAATGATGAACAATTAAATTTTCCGGTTATTTATGGGGTTGCAACTGAAGGGATAGCTAAGAAAGATTTGGAAGAAGATAGTTCTGATTTGACACCTCTTTTTAAAACCATACTGGAGTATGTAGAACCCTATCCCGATTACAGTGACAGACCGTTACAGCTGCAGATATATGATTTGGCGTATGATGATTATCTGGGACGTATCGGTATTGGCAGGATATACAAGGGTAGTATTAAAGACCGGCAGACGGTTGCAATCACAAAGCGGAATAAAAGTATAGAAAAAGTTAAGATAACAAAATTATTTAGTTATGAAGGCTTAAATCAGGTGGGTGTTGAGGAAGCCTATAGTGGTGATATTGTGGCAGTGGCTGGAATCCCGGATATTTCCATTGGAGAAACGATCTGTGAGGTAAATAAAGTAGAACCGATGGAGATGATCAGAATAGAAGAACCAACTCTGGCCATGAATTTTTCTGTAAATGATTCCCCTTTTGCCGGTAAAAGTGGGAAATATATTACTACCAGACATTTAAAAGCCAGACTGGAAAAAGAACTGGAAGTAAATGTAGGTTTAAGGGTGGAAAAGACGGACGAAATCGAGGCTTTTAAAGTTTCCGGGAGAGGGGAATTGCATTTATCAATACTACTGGAGAGGATGAGAAGAGAGGGTTATGAGATATCAGTTTCTAAACCGGAAGTACTGATGCACAGAGAAAATAATCAGCTGCTGGAGCCGGTGGAAAGAGTCAATATTGAGGTTCCAGAAGAATACTCGGGTACTGTTATCTCAAAATTGAATCAGCGTAAGGGCATGATGCAGTCCATGCATTTAGAGAATGACTTTGTAAACCTCGAATATCTTGTTCCAACCAGGGGTATAATCGGTTTCAAAAGTGAATTTATAAATGATACCAGTGGTGAAGGTACGATGATCCGTTCTTTTGAACAATATGAAAATTATAAAGGAGAAATACCGGGCAGGGTTAACGGGGTACTGGTCTCAGGAAATAACGGTATAGCCATGGCTTATTCACTGAACAACTTAAGTGAAAGAGGTACTATCTTTATTAAACCCGGGACAGAAGTCTATGAGGGTATGATTATCGGTATGAATAACCGTGATAATGATCTGACTGTTAATCCCTGTAAGAATAAAAAATTAACCAATATGAGAGCATCAGGTTCTGATGATGCGATTAACCTGGCTCCTCCTAAAACTTTTACCCTGGAAGAAGCCCTGGAGTTTATTGCCGGGGATGAACTGGTTGAGATAACGCCTGATGCTATCAGAATGAGAAAGAAAATATTAAAGGAAAACGAGAGATTAAAGGCAGTCAAAAAGAGTGATTAAAATGGGAAATACAGGAAGAAAAAGGGTAATCGAGGTAGTTAATCATAATAATGAATGGGAAAATGCATATGAAAAAGAAGCTGCAAAAATTAAAAATATCATTAAAAACACTATCGCAATTCATCATATAGGGAGTACAGCCATTAAGGGTATAAAAGCCAAACCTGTAATAGATATTTTAGTAGAAGTAAAGAACATTACAAAAGTAGATGAATATAATAAAAGGATGGAGAAAATAGGCTATATGGCTAAAGGAGAATTTGGGATACCGGAAAGAAGGTATTTTCAGAAAGGTGAACCCCAGCATACTCACCATGTACATGTATTTGAAATAGGTAATCCGGAGATAAGTAGACATATCTGTTTCAGGGATTATTTAAATTCACACCCGGAAGAGGCAGAACAATATTCCGTATTAAAAGAAAAATTAGCTGAGGAATATAGACATGATGCAGTGGGTTATTCTGAGGGGAAAAGTAGTTTTATTAAAGAAATTGATAGGAAGGCTGTTAGCTGGAGAAGTTGTAAATATAATTCAAATAATCCTACCAGTTATAATGAAGATGGTATTTTAAAGTACTGAATTTAAAATATAAACTTACATGTTAACAACTGGTCTAATAAACCCCGGCATTATAATATGACCGGGGTTTAAATGTTTAATAACTGAATACTATCTATTTTAGCGACGCCTTGACCTTCTATAGACCAGATATCCAGCAGCAACAATCAGGAGGTACGGTATAGCTGTACCAATTAAAATTATTATTTTATAAAATTGGTCAACCATTTTACTGGCAGCATTTCTAATGGCCCGGATGATGCCCGGAGTCCCGGAAGTAATCGGTTCAGGTTGTCTAAACTCGACAGTTATTGTACTGAAGCTTATGCGGTTATCCAGATAATTTTTACGTCCCTGTAATCTTTCAACTTCGGTTCTTATTCTAGTGAGTTCATTTTCTATTTTCAGCATATCTTCAACACCGGTTGCCTTATCAAGTAGTTGCCGGTATCTTTCTTCCTGTGATAATAAATTTTCCAATCTAATATCCAGATCCATATATTCTTCTGTAACATCCTGACTGGAGACAGTACGGGAGATTAACTGACCATATTCTTTCCCTGCCAGTTTTTCTAATACTATATTAAAATTATCTGCAGGCACTTTAATTTCAAACCAGAAAGATTTCTGATTATACTGGTTGAGCCAGTTTCTGGAGTTTGCAATGTATCCATCATATCCTTCAATAAGGCTAACTATATTATTGTTGATATTATCAATATTACTTAATTCTATAATTAAATCAGCTGTTTTTATTATTTTTTGTTCAAAATCAGTATTTGGATTTGTGGTGTCTGAAAGATTGAAGCTTTGTTGCTGTGAACTATCCAATGCTTTTGACCTTGTCGTATCTGAAGTAGAAAAAGATTCTGGAGCAGCGAGATAATCTTCAGTATAATAATCTACCGTTTTATTATTAGACAAAAAATCGTTATTGTTCTGGAAAACAGCAGGCAAACCGGTTATTGCTATTATTAAAATGACAGCAGCTAAACCCATTACTCCTGCCGGTACTTTAACCGGTGATGTAATAAAATCTTTAATTCTTTTTAATGAAATATCCATCTTATTGGTTGGCTCCTTTTCTTTTATTTCCTGGTCAAACTTATTCATGACTGTTTCAACTAGATTTTTTGGTACTTTTTCTTTTCTCAGGGATAATAGTAATTCGCGGTTTTCCTGGTACTTTTTTAATTCTTCCTGGCATTCTTCACATTCCTGCAGATGATGCTCCAGAATTGTTTTTTCCTGATCTGTAAGATCATTATCTATATATAGAGGAAGCAGTTCTTTGATCTCTTCGTGTTTCATATTAATCCTCCATTCTTATAAATTTTGTTTAAATCATCACGCAAAAATCTGCGCGCCCTACTTAACCTTGACTTAACTGTTCCGCATGATATTTCTAAAATGTCTGTAATTTCACTGTAACTAAATCCCTCAAATTCTCTTAAGACAAAGACGATTTTCTGTTCTGGTGGTAGTTGATCAACTTTTTTCTGGATAGTTTCACTCAATTCATTTTTAATAAATACTTTTTCTGGATCACCTGTATCCTCTAAATTCTGTCTAATATTTTCCTCATCTTTGTTTTCCTCAAGATCGTATGTTTTTAATCTTCGCTGTCTTTTTCTCAATTCATCACGACAAATGTTGGTTGTAATACGGAATAACCAGGTAGAAAAACTTGATTTAACCTGGAACTTATTTAAATTTTTATAGACCCTGATAAAACTTTCCTGGGCCATATCCAGGGCATCTTCATGGTTACCCAGCATACGGTAAGTTGAATTATAAACTTTGTGTTGATAACGCTCAATTAGTTCTGTAAAGGCATGTTTATTACCATGGTTAAATTCATATATTAGTTCATTATCAGATAATGCCACCTATTTCTCACTCCTTTCAAAACATTTAGACGTGTTATTAGCAATTTTGTTCCATAAAATATTTATTTTTTTGAAACTATATTATCAAAAATACACTGGTTTAAATTGAAAAATATAAGATAATATTATCATATAATTGTTTGATTTGTCATTTATTTAACTTATGTGAAGTTCTGTTATTTAGCTAAGTAAATTAATTAAAGTTAAGTTATTTGAGTATAATAAATTATGGGTGATTGTTTGTGATAAAAAATAAAAAATACTTGAATTTAATAAATTCAAATAAAAGTGACAAGAATAGTGATAAGGGCAGTAAATTAATAAAGGAGATCTCAGTTTTTAAGATTGCTGCTACTTATATAGGGACAGTTGTTGGTGCTGGTTTTGCTTCCGGACAGGAAGTATTACAATTTTTCGGCTATTTTGGTATCAATGGTTTTCTGGCACTTATTATGACTACATTTATATTTGGCTTTTATGGTTTTATTATTTTGAAATTGGGATTAAAATATAGGGCCAGCTCTCATCTGCAGGTCATAAAATATGTAGGTGGTAGATGGCTGGGTTTAATGATAGATATTGTAATTACCTTTTTCCTTTTTGGGGCTTTAACAGCCATGGTTGCAGGGGCAGGGGCAATACTATATGAACAATTTGGTGTACCTTCTTTACTGGGAAATATTATCATGATAGCAGCAGCTCTGGGAACAACACTACTGGGAATTCGTGGTGTTATTTCTGCGATAAGTTTTGTGGTTCCATTACTTTTAACAGGGGTTTTTTCTTTAACTATCTTCACAGTATTCAACAAATTACCGATATCTCTGTCGCAATTACAATTACCTGTGACAGGGCAGCCACCTGTACCACACTGGTTTTTATCAGCATTTGTCTATGCATCATATAATTTAGTGATAGCTGTAGCAGTTTTAGCTCCACTGGGGGCAGAAGTACAAGATGAAAAGAAGTTGAAAAAGGGTTCTGTCTGGGGTGGTCTGGGGCTTGGATTAGGTGCAGGAGCAATTCTTTTTGCACTACTATTAAATATGCCCGATGCTGCCGGTTTTGAAATACCTATGATTTTTATTGCTGGCCAGTTCGCTACTGGAGTACAGTTATTATACAGTGGAATACTACTGGCAGAAGTTTATACCACTGCTATAGGCAACCTGTATGGGTTTGTTGTTCGTTTTACTGACCCGGGAACAGTTAAATATAAATGGGGGGTTATTATAACCAGTATTATTGCATTGGTAGCCAGCCAGTTTGGATTTACAAATCTAGTAAGATATTTATATCCAGTTGTTGGATATGCTGGGTTATTTATGATTGGTGGTTTAACAGTAGGTTATATAAAAGAATCAATTTAACACCACTAGTAGAAATAATATAGTAACTTCTAGGCCAAAAGCAGAATGACGATTGCTTTTAAGCTCTCTACTCATAAGGATTAAACCTCGTGGTAAGATAATAGACAACAGGCATTAAAACATTTCTCGTAGAGTTAAACGAGGCCTCTTTAAATCTAATATAGATGTAACTATAAATGCTGATGTTAATGGCTCATTAAATATAATGCGTAAATTTTTGAATCAAAAATGTATTCCTGAACTTGTTAATCAAGCTAGGGATAATGGAGTTGTGACCCCTCCAGAACGAATAAAAGTTGCCTAGATTTAGGTGCAAAAACTTAAATACTAAACTTCGTTCAAACTCAACTATTAGCACATACCTTACTTTGTATGTGTGAAGTATTGAGAAGTTCCATCTAAATCTTAAATTTAAGTGGAGAGGTTCATTGACATTTACCATCGTTTAGCTTATAATAAGGACATAATTTCAAAGGTGTGGTGTTTATATGAGGGTGAGTTTATTAATCAGGTAAATAAATTATATTTCTTTTGTTCAAGATGGTTAATTTATTTAAAAATTAACTGCAAGGTCCAGGGGATTTCTATGCCCTGATTAACAAAAGAGAACTGATTAATAAACTTTAAAGGTTTTGTTAAAAAATCTTACTAGAGATAACTACAATGCTGTGGGTTTATTAATCCATGGCATTTTTTTATTTAAAAAATTATAAAGGGGATATAAAATTGAATTTAAATAAACTGGGTTGGAACCAACATTTTGAGGAAAAATTTCATGAATATAAGAATAAAGGTTATAAAGTTGGAAGGATTATTGCTGAGTATAAACATCTATATAATATCGTAACTGAAGCTGGAGAAATTACCGGAGAAGTGACAGGCAAACTGAGATATATGGCAGAAGGCCCGCAGGATTTCCCGGTGGTTGGAGACTGGGTAGTAATATCACCATTACCTGGAGAAGATAAGGCCATAATTCATTATATTCTCAGCAGAAAGAGTAAATTTTCCAGAAAAGTTGCTGGAAATAAAACTGAAGAGCAGGTTATTGCTGCTAATATAGATACAATTTTTCAGGTTAATGCTTTAAACAGTGATTTTAATCCGAGAAGAATTGAAAGATATCTGACATTGATCTGGAATAGTGGAGCTGATCCTGTAATTATATTGAACAAATCTGACTTAATCGAAAATCTGGATGAAAAACTGGAGGCAATTCAAACCATTTCAACAGCTGTTCCTGTTCATGTTATAAGTTGTTTTACCGGGGAAGGGCTGGATGAATTATCACAATACTTTAAGGAAGGTAAAACAGTTGCCCTTCTTGGTTCTTCCGGGGTAGGAAAGTCAACTCTAATCAATAAGATTACAGGTGAAAACGTGCAAAAAACAGCTGAAATACGTGAGGATGACGGTAGGGGAAGACATACTACTACCAATAAAGAACTAATTTTTCTATCAGAAGGAATGATCATCGATACACCTGGGTTAAGGGAGATACAATTGTGGGGTTGTGATGATGGGATTGATACTACCTTTTCTGAGATTAAAAAACTGTCTAAAAAATGTAAATTCCGGGACTGTCAGCATGATCATGAACCGGGTTGTGCAGTAAAAAAAGCAATTGAATCTGGCGAGTTAGAACAGGAGAGATTAGATAATTACCACAAAATGCAGAGGGAAATGAAATATCTGGAATTAAAGCAGAGCCATAGTGCCGGCTATGCAGAAAGAATAAAATGGAAAGAACTTATGGGACAAAAATAGTATATGTTTCTGCAGGAAAAGTATAGTATATAAAGAATTATATTTTAACAATTCGAAAAACTGGAAGGGAGATATAAAATATGAAGAGCCATGAGATTGACTATGAAATCATTGGTGATGATATGCAGGTAGTTGAGGTGGAATTGGATCCGGCTGAGACGGTTATTGCTGAAGCCGGTGCCATGAACTGGATCGATGACGGAATCAGTTTTGAGGCCAAAATGGGTGATGGAACTGAGGCCGGTAAGGGATTAAT
>JADQBU010000434.1 GCA_016278435.1 Halanaerobiales bacterium | reverse complement strand
CCTGATAGATGTTTTTTGACTTATGCTAAACCTTTTTATGCAATGCTAATGATAAAATATACATTAATTATCGATTAAACAATAAAAATAGAATTAATTTAAATATTATAAAGGAATAATATGCTTTTTGTTGAATTATATAAAAAGTTGATATATTCATCCAATGGAAAAGGAGAACTAGCAAATGTCTCAGAAAATTTTAATTGAATATTTTTTACAATCAATTCCTGAAAGTATGGCAATATTTATAGTTATCACGGCGTTTTTAAAGAAACGTTTTAATTTTAAAATGATTTTAATTTTAGGATTTACAGCTGGACTGGCCATCAAAATTTTAAGAATGCTCCCCATGACTTTTGGTTTTCATACTATTATTCAATTAATAATAGTAACAATGTTAACAAAATTAGCTTATGAAACCAGTATTTTGAACTGTTTTTTTGCCACTATCAAAACGATTTTAATATTAACAATTTATGAGATGATTTCTCTGAATGGAATTGCATATTTTACTGAATTTGATATGAAGGTCCTTATAACTAATCCATTAACTAGAAGCTTATTAATGTTACCACAGTTACTTCTATTAATATTAACTGGTATTTTAATTACATATTTACAAAAAGGAAAAGTTGAGGAAAAATAAATGATTTATAAAAAAAGTATTAGTATGATGAGTAATTATATAGCCCGGGAATTAAATCTTACTAACAAGGAAAAAGACCGGATTAGATTTGGTCTGGAAATTGTAATTTCAACCCTGACATCGTTCTTGACAACTATGTTTTTTGCTTATCTTTTTGATATTACCGGGCTTGTGTTTTTAATTCTAACTTTCAGTGCAGTTATGAAGATGGTTGGAGGTGGTATCCATTTAAAAACAGTCTGGGAATGTGCTGTTTTTTCTGCCCTGCTTTATAATCTGATGGGATTAATAGCTAAAGGTTTAATTCCAACTATAAGTAATCATATATTTCTTTCTACTTCAATAACTTCTACTTTTGTTTTAATTTCGTTATATTTATGGAGTCCGGCAGAAGTATCAAATAAACCAATAACAGAGGCGAAAAAATCTAAATTAAAAAAAATATCACTTGGGTTAGGATTTTTCTTTATAGTAGTAGTTACAATTTTATTTTTTGTTTTTTCCGATAAATTTTCAATTCTGGGAATTGGGATTATTGCAGGATTGGTCTTCCACGCCTTAAATATTAATCCACTGGCTTTCTTTATAACTAATACATATTATAATTTCAAAAATCACCTTATAAAGGAGGGTTGAAGAGATGAAGAAGATTTTGATTAGCTTGACATCAACCATTCTATTACTAGCCGCTGCCGCAGGAGTAGCTTCAGCATGTACTGTATATTTATACCAACCAGATCTACCAGAAGAATAACAGAAAAATTACTTGAAGGGCAAAAAGGCAGCTGTAATTTTGTGCTGCCTTTTTGCGTGTTTAGGAGGGAGTATTTTTGACAGACAAAATTAAAGACTGGTGGAATGAAGAGGAAAAAGAGTTATTAAAGGAATATATAATTTTTAGTTATATAATATCCTTTTTATTAATTGGTTTAATTTTAATAAGGTTTGTTTTTTATCTTGAAAGTGGTTTTATATATTATAATACCTATAATTTTATAATTTTTTTATTATTTTTACTTGTTATTTACAATATTACAAATTATTATAAAATCAAATCAATATTAACTAGACCAACAAAAATGAATTATATTCTTTATTTTCTCTATATTATTTTAATTACCGTTTCTATTTATAACACTTCATTTAATGAGCAATTTATTAAAACACTTTATTTTATTCCAGTCATAACTGGTTCCATTGCTTATAGTCAAACTTTTGGTTTTTTTGTAGCTGGATGTGCAAGTGTAAATTTATTTTTATTAAATATAATTTTAAATGATTATTCTCATATGGATTCAGATTTTATTTTGATTATTTTAGTCTTCTGGGTAGCCTGGTTAATAGGTGGTTTTATAAATCTGGAAAGAAAGATACAAACCAGATTGAAAGAAATGGCTGAGAGAGATAGTTTAACGGGTTTAGCGAATTTTAATAAATTCCAGGATACTTTTGATTTATGGCTTAATAATGCAAAAGTAGAAAATAAACCACTTACACTTGTTCTTATGGATTTAGATAATTTTAAACAATTTAATGATTATCTAGGGCACCAGCAGGGAAATGAAATACTTAAGGCAGTAGCAGAACAGTTAAAATACTTTGAAGAAAAAGATACTTTTATAGCTCGTTATGGTGGTGATGAATTTGCTATTATCTGTTTTGGTCAAAACTGGGATAAGGCATATGAAAAGGTTATCATACTAAAAGAAAAACTTGATAAAAAGATTACAATTCCTTATGAGGAGATACTGGAAAATAAACTTTCATTTTCAATTGGAATTGCCAGTTATCCTGAGCAGACAAGATTAAAAAGAGAGTTATTTGAGATGGCTGATAGGGCTTTATATCAGGCAAAGTCAACTCAGAAAGACCAGATAAGGATTTATCATGAGGTAATAAAAGAGATTGTAGCCGAAACTGAAGAACGCGATAAAGAATTATTTGATTCATTAAGAACACTGTTAAGCATTATTAATGTCAAGGATAAATACACATATGGTCATTCCGAAAGAGTTGCCGGTTATGTTGAAAAGTTTTCTGAGAAACTGGAGTTAAATAATGACGATAAGATTAAGTTAAGTAATAGTGCATATATACATGATATTGGTAAGATTGAAATCAAGAGTAGTATATTAACAAAAAAGGAAAAACTTAATAAAGCTGAATGGCAGAAAATAAAAAAACATCCTGAAATAGGGGCCAATATTCTTAAACCCCTTAAATCATGTCAGTATATTGTCTCAGTAGTTTTATACCATCATGAAAATTATGATGGGAGTGGTTATCCAGAGGGACTTAAGGGTGAAGAGATACCGTTATGTGCCAGAATTTTACGGATTGCAGATAGTTTTGACGCTATGACAACAAACCGTCCTTATAGTCCTGCTTTAACGCAGGAAAAAGCTCTGGAAGAACTAAAAAAACAGGCAGGGTTACATTTTGATCCTTCTCTGGTAAAGGTTTTTATTAATCTTGTTGAAGAAGGAATTATAACCCTCAAATAGCAGGAGATAATTATGGATGAGAAAAATATTAACAGGTGGAAAGAGCTCAAAAGAAAATCGCTTAAAGAAACAACTATTTTCAGCTATATAATTTCTTTAATGCTTTTGGGAATGGTTTTAATAAAGTTTGTTTTTGGTACTGATGAGGATTTTATCTATTATAATATGTTTAATATTATTATCTTTTTGATTTTTTTGCTTGTTATTTATCTTGTTTTAAAGTATTTTCAGAAACAGGATATGCTGGCAAAACCATCCCAGGGAAATTATATGCTGTTATTTGTATACATAACATTTATTACAATTACAATTGCTTTTTCTTTCGGGCAAACTAATTATGATAAGGATTTTATAAAGGTGCTTTATTTTATTCCGGTAATTTTGTCTTCAATAAATTATAAGCGTCTGTTTGGGTACCTTTCGGCGTTTTATACCAGTTTGAACATTGTTTTCCTTGATATTTATTTTCATGATTTTAATAATTTTGACCTTGATATTATCATTTTTATTTTGTTTTTCTGGGTTGTCTGGATTATCTCTGGCTTTGTTAGTCTGGAAAAGGAGATACAGAACCAGCTTGAAAAGGAGAAAATGACCAATGAGGATAGACTGGAATCAATGGGAAGTCTGGTTGCAACAACCGTTCATGATATCAGAAATCCCCTTTCGATAATCCGGGCCATAGGTCAGCTTGGTGTAGTAAAAAGCCAGGATGAAAATGAACGTCAATATTTTAAAAGGATAATACAGCAAACAGGTAATCTTTCCGATATGCTGGATAATATTTTATATGTGCACCAGCCTGAAAAGTTTATACTGGTTTCGCCGGGAGAAGTGATTGCAGAACTAATCGATGGTTTAAAACCCCTATGTGAAACCAGGAATATAGAACTTATATTTAATAATAATACAACCGAAAAAACAAGTTTACGGATAAAACTTTTTAAACGGGCTATAGATAATCTGGTAATAAATGCTATTAAATCGATGAATAATAATGGGAAAATTGAAGTAAATATAAATAAAAATGCAGATAAAATTTTGATCTCAATAACGGATAATGGACCGGGTATACCGGCAGAAATTCAGGAGGAGCTATTCCGCCCCTTTGTCAAGAATCGGGAAGATGGTACTGGACTTGGTCTTTATATTGTTTATCAGGCAATAACTGAAGTACATAAAGGTGAGATATGGTTTGATACAAAAAAAGGTAAGGGGACAACTTTTTTTATAGAATTAAATATAGAAGAGTAAGGAGGTGTTTACAAATGGAACAGAAATATAATTTTGTTCATTCCTGTATCAGGGTTATGGACCTGAAAAAGGCGATTGATTTTTATCAGAAGGCTTTTAGTTTTGAAGTTTCCCAGAGAAGGGATTTTCCTGAGGATAAATTTACACTGGTTTATTTAAAGGGTGCTGGCAGTGATTTCGAACTAGAGCTAACATATAATTATGACCGTGAACAGCCTTATACGATTGGAGATGGTTATAGTCATATTGCTGTAACGGTAGATGATCTCCAGAAATCGTATAAAAGACACCAGGAGATGGGATATAAGGTAAGTGATATTACCAGTTTAAGTGAGGACTCCAGAGGCTTTTATTTTATTACTGACCCGGATGGATATGAAATCGAAGTAATTCATTAGATATTATTACCTCTTTTTTCATAATTTACTGCTGCTTGAATATACTTGTTATATAAATATGGAAAAAGGGGGTTCCTTGATGGCAAAAGAATTCTGGATACCAAATATTGGACATTTTGTCAAGATTAAGGATGAAAAAGAAATTAATTATGATGAGATTGATTTTGAGGTTTTAAATGATGCAGATTTCATTCAAATTTTACCTGATCAGGCCACTGAGCTTTTTAAAGGAACACTGGTAAGTAAGAGGCTTGGACGTAAAGAGGGAAGGGCAGAACCGGAACCCACTGGAACCTGGGAAGATTTAACCCCGGTCAAGGTGATTGTAGCTGTTGGTGATATGGGTAGAAGTGGGGATTTTGTTAGTATATATCCCTTGCCCTGTGATATCCAGTTTGATATTTAATAAATCAAATGGCCAGGTTATTCCTGGCTTTTTAAATTTATGTGGACAGGCATTTGATTATATATAAATATTATTTTATACTATATTATATACTTACAATAAACTAGGAGGTTTTAATGATGTACAAAATATTGGAAAAAGAGGTGCTGGCACCTACAGTTAAAAAGATTGTAGTTGAAGCACCGCTGATTGCCAGAAAAACCAGACCGGGTAATTTTATTATGCTCAGAATAAATGAAGAAGGTGAAAGAATACCTTTAACTGTTGCGGATTATGATCAGGAAAAAGGTTTGATATCTATAATTTTTCAGGAAGTTGGTTATACAACAGAGCTTCTGGGAAGCCTGGAAATTGGAGATAAAATCAGTGATATTGTCGGTCCACTGGGCCATCACATAGAACTGGAAGGTTACAAAAAAGTAGTATGTCTGGGTGGTGGATCTGGTACTGCCCTTTTATATCCCAAGGTTAAGGGATTCAATGGTACAGGAGCAGAGGTTATCTCAATTACTGGGGCAAGAACAAAAGAGCTGGTTATCCTGGAAGATGAACTGGCTGAAATAAGTGATAGATTGTATGTTACAACAGATGATGGAAGTTATGGCCACCATGGATTTGTAACTGATGTATTAAAAGAAATACTGGAAACAGAGGATGTAGATCTGGTAGTAGCTATTGGTCCGGTGCCGATGATGAGAGCAGTTGCCAATATGACCAGAGAAGATGGAATCAAAACAATTGTTAGTCTTAACTCATTAATGGTAGATGGTTCTGGAATGTGTGGGAGCTGCCGGGTGAATATCAATGGAGAAACTAAATTTACCTGTGTTGATGGGCCTGCCTTTGACGGTCATCAGGTTGATTTTGAAGAACTGATGAATAGACTTTCCTACTATACTGAAGAAGAAAAGGTTGCTATGGGACACGGGAAAGAGGTGGAATAATGGCTATCCAGAAGAAAAAAACATCTATGAGAAACCGGTCTCCAGAAGAAAGGGTTAAAAATTTCGAGGAAGTACCATATGGGTATAATGATGAGGAAGCCATACAGGAAGCGGAGAGATGTTTGCAATGTAAAAACTCACCCTGTGTAGGTGGTTGTCCAGTTGAAGTTCCCATTCCTGAATTTATAAATGCAGTTACTGAGGGTGACTTTTCAAAGGCAAATGAGATAATTAAACGTAAAAATAATTTACCGGCAATCTGCGGCCGGGTCTGCCCGCAGGAGGTTCAGTGTGAAAAGGTCTGTGTAATGGGTAAGAAAAATGAACCTGTGGCCATCGGTAGGCTGGAAAGATTTGCAGCAGATTATGCCCTGAAAAATGATAAAAAAACGGTTGCCCAGGCCCCACAAGGAAAGAAAGAGAAAGTTGCTGTTGTTGGTGCTGGTCCTGCCGGTTTAACTGCCGCTGCTGATCTGGCCCGGGCAGGTTTCCAGGTAACAATATTTGAAACTCTGCATAAAACCGGTGGTGTACTGCGATATGGTATTCCAGAATTTCGACTTCCCAAATCAATTGTTGATAAAGAAGTTGAAGCAATTGAAAAAATGGGTGTTGAGATAAAGCTAAATGTCATTGTTGGTAAGACCATAATGGTCGATGAATTATTCGATGAGATGGGATTCAAGGCTGTATTTATTGGTACTGGAGCCGGCTTACCCTGGTTTTTAAATATACCAGGAGAAAATTTAAACGGAGTTTATTCGGCCAATGAATTTCTAACAAGAGTAAATCTAATGAAGGCATATAAATTTCCTGAATATAAAACTCCAATTAAAGTTGGCAAAAAGGTTGCTGTGGTTGGGGCAGGAAATGTTGCTATGGATTCAGCCCGGACTGCAAAGCGATTGGGAGCAGAGGATGTTTATATTGTTTACAGGCGTTCTGAAAAAGAAATGCCGGCCCGTGATGAAGAAATAGAGCATGCTAAAGAAGAAGGAATTATTTTAAAATTACTCAATAATCCAGTAGCAATCCACGGCAAAGATGGTGTTGTTGAAAAGATGGAATGTATCAAAATGGAACTGGGAGAAAAGGATAAGTCAGGTCGGAGGCGTCCGTTTCCAATTGAGGGTTCCAACTGGTTTATGGATGTAGATACAGTTATTGTAG
>JADQBU010000096.1 GCA_016278435.1 Halanaerobiales bacterium | reverse complement strand
AGACCGGACAATTATAACAGCCAGTTCTTCCTACCTTGCGGGAAGTATTGGCCTCCCCACCCAGTTCATCTACAGGTATCCATTCACCGGTAGCAGACCAGTTTTTTGTAGAGAATATACCGAGTTCACCTGTTAAATCTACAACCATCGGTGTTCCATGCTGAGAAAATTCTGGATAGAGAACCTCACTATTTTTCATAGCCTTAAGCATATCTGAGCGTGCTTTTCTGAAAGCCTTCTCATCGGCAATTTTAAGTTCATTGGTGCCTCTGACGGCAATCGCCTTCAGATTTTTTGAACCCATTACTGCTCCCAGTCCTTTGCGGCCAAAAGCACGTAATTCATTAATAATACAGGCATATCTGATCTGTTTTTCTCCAGCCGGCCCAATACACGCTATTCTTATATTCTGATCTTTCAAATCATCTTTAATAAGCTGCTGACAATCTGAAGTCTTTGTTCCCCAGAGTTTACTGGCAGAAAGAAAGTTAACTTTACCATCTTTTATATAAATGTAACAGGGTTTTTCTGCTTTCCCCTCGATAATCAGTACATCATAACCCGTAAATTTAAGTTCAGCAGGAAAATGCCCTCCAGAAAGCGACATACCAACTGCACATGTCTGGGGAGATTTTGCTACTGCAGCCATCCTGCTGGCACAGGGAACAGACGTCCCAGTAAAGGGACCTGGTGCAAATATCAACTTATTCTCTTCACTCAAGGGATCAATTTCAGCCGGAACTTCATCAAAAAGATATTTTATCCCGAAACCAGCTCCACCTATAAACTTTCTGGCAATTTCTTCAGAAAGTTCTTCTTCTTTAAAAGTCTGATCTGTCAAGTTAACCCTGAGTACCTTTCCTGTATAACCATTTTGCAGCATTAGTAAATGACACTCCTTTCTTAGATAGAAACTTGCATACATCTGTAATTTACATTATAATTAAACATAATATTTATTATTTTTTATTTACCTGTAACACATAATTGCTATCTGTTAAAAATTTGCATGGGAGAGTGGTCCTATCAAAAATAATTTGAACTTAAAAGAAGATGTCTCACATGGTACTGATCTATTTCCCTTCTGTATTTATCAGGAGGATTCTACCAGAAAAATTATACCCTGCCACTGGCATGATGAAATTGAAATAATTTATGTGGAAAGGGGACATGGTCTTTACCAGATGGACTCAAAAGAATATAATCTGCAGGCAGAACAGGCTTTGATTGTAAATAGTGGGACGATTCATGCTGCAAATTCAATGAACAAAGTCCGTTGTTTTTTTATTCTGTTCCATACAAAAATGTTAAATAGTAGGTTTGAAGACAAATGTCAGATTAATTATATCGATCCTATAGCAAATAATAACCGCAAGCTAAATCTTTTTATAAAAGGTAATGAACTCTGGGAAAAAGAGATTATAAATCAGCTTAAACTAATTATCAAATATTATCAATTAAAACCAAAAGGTTATGAACTTTTCCTGAAATCTTCTTTATTCCGTGTGCTTTATGAAATAATTAACAACAGGGATTTACAGAAAAATAACAGTGAAAATGTTGCCAAAATAAAGCTAATTAAAGAAGTTATAAGATTTATACAAAAAAATTATAAAAATAATTTAACTTCACAAATGATGGCCCGGGAGATCAATCTGAGCAAATATTACTTCTGCCGGCTCTTTAAATCAATTACCGGGAAAACACCGATTGAATACCTTAACTTCTACCGGATTAATCAGGCCGTCAGTATCCTGCAAAAATATAAAAACAGAAAAATACTCGATATTGCCATAGATGTTGGGTTTAATAATTTTAGTTATTTTATAAGAACTTTTAAGAGATTTAAAGGTTGTACTCCAACCGAATATCGTAGTAAATATTTACCTCACAAATGAAACGACATCTTGTTGCACAGGTTTGCTGCTATGAACCTTTAATTATTATTTTAATTCTATCTTTTGCTTCCCTGTAAGTCTTAAATGCTTTACCTGTGTCCTCCAGATTAAAACAATGTGTTATCATCGAACTCAAAGAAAGCCTGGGCAGAAGATCTATTGCCCGCTGAAAAGAATAGGGAGAGAAATATGAACCGGTAATATCCAGTTCCTGCATATTTATTCTATGAGGATTCAGTTCAACTTTCGAATTTTCAGAAGGGAGACCAACAAGTACAAGCCGGCCACCTGCTCTTATATGTTTGAAACCTTCTTCAATTGTCGCCGGCAACCCTACTGCCTCCAGACATACATCTACTCCACGTCCATCTGTATTTTCTTTAACAATTTTGTCCAGATCATCTTCCAGGGGATCAACCGCTATATCAGCACCAAGTTCAAGGGCAAGATCCCGCCGGGATTTTTCCGGCTCTGAGACAATAATCTTTCCTGCACCCTGTAATTTCACTATCTGCAGGGTTAATAAACCTACAACCCCTCCTCCGATTATTAAGACTTTCTGCCCGGTCTTTATACCGGAAATATCTCCGACGTGAACTGCTACGGCTGCCGGTTCTACCAGTGCCGCTTCTTTCAGAGAAATATCATCCGGGATATGATAAACCTGTCTTCTTTCTACTGCAACATATTCCTGAAAAGATCCCCGGGAAGTATCCTCAATTATTGATATCTTATTCTCGCAAAGGCTTTCCATGGCCTGCCGGCAGAAGAAGCACTCACCACAGTATGCCTCCGGATGGGCTACAACCCTGTCTCCCTTTTTAAAGTCAGTCACATCTTTACCGGCTTTTTCGACTACAGCACTGAATTCGTGCCCGAGACCGGTAGGAGGTTCTAACTGTTCTTCCATACAGTGTATATCAGAGGCACAGATACCGGCATAGGCTATTGAAAGAAGTAACTGATTATCTTCTATTTTCGGAAGAGGGCTTTCCTGAATTTCAAACTTATCTCCCAGCCAGACAGCTCTTTTCATCGTTTTACTCATCGTTTATTCACCTCAGTTGTAAATGAACCGGTTTATGTTAAGCCCTATGCAATTTTAACGCATAGGGCTTAATTGTTTAATTTTCAGTAATGTATTTATTTACTCGCCTGCATTAAGTTCATCTACTGTTTTAAATTCAAAATCTACAGGTTTAGCAAACTCAAGGTCTGGAGTATAGAATTTATCAACATTTTCTTTTGTTATAGCAAAAGAAGGTAAGTTGGTTACATAGGGCATATTACTGGCATCATAACCTTCTACAAATATTTTATGGAACAATCTTACACAGGAAGCTGCAGTTAAATGAGGACTATTATAGCCAGTATTAAGAATTATACCTTCTTTAACTTTTTCCATCATTACTCTCTGTCCATCAGCAGCACAGGACATTGCTATTTCACCGTTTTCAACATCTAAACCGGGGGTAAGTCCGGCCTGATTTATTGCCTTGAGAGCACCTTCACCCATTACATCATTTTCTGACATAAGCAGGTTAATATCGGGATTAGCGGTTAAAAGATCCTGAGTTGCAGCCAGACCGCCTTCATTTGTCCACTGACCCTGGCCTAAACCTACGACTTTAAAATCATGTCTCTCATCTGTAACTCTACCGTTATTACGGATCTTTTTCCAGAGTTCAAAACCCATAACAATGGCCTGATCCTGGGTTACAGGTTCCCCCATCTGTTCCTGTCGTTTATACATAAGTCCACCCAGCATACCATTGAGTCTACTTTCCGACATGGGCTGTCCCATACCGCCAATTAATACTGCAGCTTTTATGGGGATTCCTTCAAAATGGTCACCGATAACAAGACCGGCTTCCCAGCCTGCAAAATAGTTATTGGCCAGAATAGAAGTAACTACCGGAACTTCAGGAGCAAAGTTAAGACCAACACCTATTACCGGTATACCGGCCCTTACACATTTTTGAACATCAACTTCACTTGCTACAGGTTCAATTGGATTAAGTATCAGAGCATCTATCCCCTTAAGGATCATACTGTCAATATCTGAGCTCTGTTTCTGCAGGTTAACATCAGAATTAGTAATAACTAACTCATGACCGTATTTTTCTGCTTCTGCTTTAAAGGCATCCACCATAGCTACAAAGAACGGGCTCCCCATTCTACTCATGGTGATTCCGATGGTGATCTTTTCTTTTGTTTCTTCCGGTAAAGCTTTGTTAAGATCACTACGGTCCTGCCATTTCGACGGGAAGATACCGCTGACTGCCATATCTGTCGAATTATAGATCTCTTCCATCTGTTCGGCTGTCTCTTCTTTTGAAGGGACCTCAACACCATAAGCAGTCATCGTAGCAGCAAATAAAGAAATAATGAGAAGGCTTATAAAAATCACTTTAAACTTCTTCAATATTTTTTCCTCCTTTTAGGAATCATTGTTTATTGTTTTATTACCTCGTAAAAATAAAGCTCTCCCTCAATAAAGTAAAGTTACCAGCCATTAAAAAACTACCCAGCCATAATCAAATAAAAAGCTAGAAAAAATCAACTATATTTATACTGATTATCACCAGCCTTTCCTGATTTTTAAAGATATTATCTATACACTATCTTTTTCACTGAAACCATTCAACAATACAGCAAATATTATAATCAAACCTTTGGCTATCATCTGAGGATAAGCAGGAACACTTAACAGGTTCATAACATTGGTGATCAAAGCCATGATAAACACACCAACAAGTGTAAGAAGAACTGTACCTTTACCCCCATTCAAGCTGGCACCACCTATTACACAGGCTGCAACAGCAGTAAGGTTAAAGTCAGTGGAAGCGGTCATGGGAGTCGCGATAGAAGTCTGTGCGGAAACGATTATTCCTGCTACTGCACTCAATGCACCCGAAATTACATACACTAAAAAAGTATATTTTTTAACATTAATACCTGCAAGCCTTACTGCCTTTTTATTACTCCCCGTTGCTTTGACAAGCCGCCCAAATGCGGTGTATTTCATGATTATATAGAATATCACCAGAAAGAGGATTGCCAGATAAAATACCTTTGGCAAACCCAGAACAGAATCAAAACCCTGACCGAAGTTTACAAGGGCCGCACTGGCCGCGCTGTTGCGTGTCTCTAACCGGATGGGGGCACCATTGGTTATAAAATAGGCAAGACCTTCAGCTGAAATCCATGTTGCAAGGGTAACAATAACAGCGGGCATTTTTAATATTGAGACACATATACCATTAAAAACCCCTATTAAGATACCAACCAGGATTGCAATAAGAATTGCAGGAATCAAACCTAAACCCCAGTTCGTCAAGGCCATAGCCACCATAATACTTCCAACCCCTGCAATTGAACTTACAGATAGATCCAATCCTCCCGTCAGTATCGTTAACAGTACACCGATAGAAACTAAAATATAAGTAGTCTGCTGACGGAAAATATTAAATATGTTCTGCTTGGATAGAAACATGGGTGATAGTGAGGCCGATATTATAAGTAAAATCACAAATATTAATACAGAATTATACTCCAGTATGAAGTTCTTGAAATCAAAATTTAATTTTCCTTTTTCATTATTTAATTCTGTTTTTTCATTCATTGCTTCTGAACCCCCATAGCATATCTAATAAGATTTTCTTCCGTTAATTTATTTTTTTCCAGTTCTCCTACCGTCTTCCCCTCCCGGAAAACCACGGCTCTATCACACATACCAATTATCTCTATCATCTCTGATGAAACCATTATTACCGCATAGCCCTGTTTAACCAGTGAATTGATTATTTTATATATTTCAATTTTTGCCCCCACATCAACTCCCCGTGTTGGTTCATCCAGTAATAGAACACGGGAATCCGCTGCCAGCAGCTTGGAAATAGCCACTTTCTGCTGATTTCCACCTGATAAACTTGCTACTTTGGCATCTACAGACGCTGTCTTTATCCTTAATTTTTCTATCAAATTATTGACAATCTCCATTTCCTTCTGCTTATTGAGCCAGCCAAGAAAATTACTAATAGTATTAATTATACTTAAAGTAATATTTTCTCTTACAGAAAGGTCCAGTAAAACCCCCTGTTCCTTTCTATCCTCAGGAAGCATTGCTACTCCATATTGAATACTCTTTTGCGGTGTTTTTATATTTATTTCTTTACTATCTAAAAATATTTTACCACTTTCTATTTTATCTGCTCCAAAAATTGTCCTCAATGCTTCTGTCCGACCGGAACCCACAAGACCACTCAGACCTAAAACTTCACCTTCCTTAACATCAAAAGAAACATCTTTAACAGCTTTTCCACTGCGGATATTTTTTACTTCTAAAACTTTTTCTCCAATATTAGCTTCCCTTTCAGGAAAAAATGCAGATAACTGTCTCCCCACCATCATATTGGCAATTTCATGTTCATTTGTTTCTGATGTCTTTAATGTATCTACACATTCACCATCTTTCATAACAGTTATGCGTTCAGAAATATCAAATACCTCTTCCAGACGGTGGGATATATATATTATTGCTACTCCATTATCTCTTAAACCTTTAAGCAGTTCAAAAAGCTGCTCAATTTCATTTGAAGCAAGTACTGCTGTTGGTTCATCCAGAACAAGAACAGAAATATCACCCGTTAAAGCTTTACAGATTTCGACAACCTGCTGATAGGCTACACTTAACCTGGAAACTATTGTATCTGCATCTATCATCCCAAATCCAAGTTCATTCAGTAATTTGCCGGCCTTTTCACGCAGTTCTTTCCAGTTAATAAATCTACTTTCACCGATTTCTTTAATAAATATGTTTTCAGCTACACTGAGATCATTGACCAGGGCAAATTCCTGATAAATAACTGCTATTCCCTGTTCCCTGCCATCTTTAGGATTCCTTATGTCCGTTTTCTCACCATTTAAAAATATTTCACCACTGTCTTTGCTGTAAGCACCAGATAATATTTTCATCAAAGTCGATTTCCCGGCACCATTTTCGCCCACAACAGCATGAATTTCCCCCGCTTTAACCTTTAAATCAACAGATTTTAAGGCATCAACACCACTGAAGCTTTTACAGATGTTTTTCATTTCAACCTGATATTCTTCAGCTGTCATTATTAATCCTCCTTATACATTAACATATAATTGCCTGAAAATTTTGACGTCAAAATTTAAGATATATTTTAATAGTATGAATATTTCCGTGATATATATAATATACCACGTTCAAGTTAATAAATCTTGCATATCTTTGCTTGTCTTTAACACAAATTTGCTTAATTCTGATTTTTCAGTGCTTCATCTTTGCACCATCAGATCAAGTTAAGAAGTAGTGAAATCCTATTATTATCATGTGATTATAGATACAATCCCTCCCGAAGTTACATAAACCTGGTCTAGAATTTATAGAAGGGATTTGCTTTTTAAACAAGTATTGATGCCTCAATTACCGGCTGCAGCCGGCATAAATGCCTTTTTGGTACGGGCACAGCC
>JADQBU010000250.1 GCA_016278435.1 Halanaerobiales bacterium | reverse complement strand
GAATTAATCAATCTGGTTCAGGAGAGATCGACGTCCGATATTATTGAAAAGATAAAGGAGTTAGAAAATGAAGTACCTGCGGCGGGAACTGAAGACCCGGATTTTTAAGAAGTGGGAGATAAATTTAATGCTTACCCTGGTAGTTTTACTGGTAATGGCGACTTTTCTTGACCTGGGTATTTCCTTTAAACAAATTATATTCTTTTAATGTATCCGGAGAGGTGATTCGATGTTTAATAAGCAGGGAGAAAATGAGATAATTAAACAGGCTCAACAGGGTAATCAGTTGGCTATTGAGTATCTGATCAATCAGAATATGGACATAGTTTACGCCAAAGCAAAATATTTTTTTATCAAGGGTCTGGACAAGGATGATGTTATCCAGGAAGGTATGGTGGGGTTATATAAAGCGATCAGGGATTATAGAGTTGAAAGGGAGGCTTCCTTTCGAGGATTTTCCCAGTTATGTGTGCACAGACAGCTCGTTTCTGCCATTAAGAGAGCTAATAGACAAAAACATATACCATTAAATACATCTACTTCTCTGGATAATACCCTGGATTATGACAATGAAAAAGGCCGTAGTTTTAATGAAATCTTACCGGACAAAGAAGAAAATTTAGAAGAAAAGTATGTATACAGAGAGATATTGAGCCTGATCTTCGCCGAAATCCGGAAGGAATTAACCGAATTAGAACTGGAAGTTTTCATGGAGTATTTAAGCAGTAAATCCTATCAGGAAATTTCTGTAACTCTGAATGTTAACCTGAAAACGGTTGATAATGCCCTGCAGAGGGCGAGGAAAAAGATTGAAGATATTAAAATTAATTATGACCTGAAGAATCTGGTCGGTTAAAAATGAGTGTTCTTGATTTTTTGCTTGATATTATCTATCCTTCCGGTAACAGGTGCAGTTATTGTGGTGATATGCTTTTAGCTGAAGAGATTAACGGGCTTTGCCCTACCTGCTTAAGTGAAATAGAGATTGTACGCGATTATTGCCGGTGCTGTGGAAGAAAATTAAAAGAGGGGGAAGTTTGTGGTGATTGTCGTGGTTCCAGACCATTATTTGATCAGGCCCGCGGTGTTTCAATCTATCGGGGTTTGATTAAGGATCTCTTACTGCGATTTAAATATTATCATGCAGTTGATCTGGTCAGGCCATTAGGAGCACTTTTATACTATTATTTCAGAAAATATTATTTGGAATATTCAATAGATTATATTATTCCTATCCCCTTACACCGGGAACGGCTGGAAATGAGGGGATATAACCAGGCTAAACTACTGGCCCAGTATTTACATGACCGTACAGGTATTCCTCTACTTACAGGTTTTCTTTTAAGAGAGATAAATACTGCTCCTCTCTTTAATTTAAATTTAAAGGAGAGGGCCGTTGTTCTCAGTGGTGTTTTCAGTATCGAAGATTCAGAGAATATACGGGGGAAATCAGTATTACTGGTTGATGACATTCTTACTACAGGTTCTACTGTTAATGAAGTAAGTTGTCTGCTCAAGGAAGAAGCTAAAGTTAAAAGGGTTTATGTTCTGACGGTATCTACAGCAAGATTAAGGTCGTAGAATCCTGAAATTAAATATTTGACAAGTTTTATATTGTGTGATATATTTAAAGGCGATGGGAATATATATATCCCATTGAAAGAATTTTTAGGGGGAATTAAAAGAAATGATTTACACAGGTAAAGTTAAGTGGTTTGACGCAAAAAAGGGCTACGGATTTATTGAAAGAGAAGACGGAGACGATGTATTTGTACACTTTTCTGCAATTCAGGACGAAGGATTTAAAACACTAGATGATGGCGAAGAGGTAGAATTTGAAATAGTTGAAGGAGATCGTGGCCCACAGGCTGCAAATGTTGTTAAAGTTTAAAGTGAATGTACTTTAGAATATAACAACACATCCCTGACTGCTGATTAGTGGTCAGGGATTTTTAATTTTAAAGAAGTTTTTGCATATATTTTATAAACTTAAAGTAAAATAATACTAGATTAGTCAGGATAGAATAGGAAAATATACTTAATTATTTAAAGAGAATGCAGGAATCTCATGTATTTTTGTCGAATAAGTATTATAACACAAGGTGAAAGGGGTGGGCTGAAATGAAAGTAATGACTTATGGAAAGAACATTGAGATTACTCCGGCCTTAAAAGAGTATGCAGAAGAGAAAGTTAGTAAGTTAGAGAAGTTTTTTAAGGGGGAACCCATGGAAGCCCAGGTGTCTATGGAGGTAGAGAAAGAAAGGCATATTGTTGAGGTTACTGCTTTCGTAAATGGGTTAATTCTAAGGGGAGAAGAAGAAACCGGTGACATGTATGCCTCGATCGATGGAGTGCTAGAGAAATTAGAACGTCAGGTTCACAAATATAAGACAAAAATCCACAGGAAAATAGTAGAGAGAAGACAGGAAATCAAGGAAGAATATAAAGAAGAGCGGACCGAGGAACTACTGAATAGTGAAACCGATGAAGATGAATTTGAACCTAAAATAGTACGGACCAAGCGTTTTGCCATAAAACCGATGAACATTAAAGAAGCAGTAATGCAGATGGACTTACTTGGTCATGATTTTTTCGTCTTTTCCAATGCAGACACATCAGAGGTAAATGTTGTCTACAAAAGGCGGGACGGAAATTATGGTTTAATCGAACCTACTTTTTAATTGACAGGAAAATAAGCAGATAGCTTTAAACCCCATCAGTTGCTGGTGGGGTTTTTTTGAATTAATAAAAATTTTCATAATGTGAAAAGGGTTTTTCGTAACTACCTAGAATTTATATTTATACACAGATATAAATAAATTATAAGGGAGAGGTGGAGAAGCGAAATGGTTGAATGGAGAAAGAGGAATGATGCACTGGGAACGGTGAACAGGGGGGACCCAGCAGAATCGGGTCTCTGTACCCTCTGCCGTTCAGATTGTATGGGTAAATGTGAGACCTGGATGACTTCACTGAAGGGGAGGAAGATGCTCTACCCCCGTGATTTTGGAGAAATCACATCTGGAAGTGGCAACATTACAGCAGAAGGTGTTGGTTATCACTCTCTCCGGATTCAGGGATATACCTTTGGTGCCGAAGGAATACCTGCAGGATTGAGTAACAGTCCCGATGATTGTGTATTTACCAATGTAGATACGGATACTGAATTCGGAAATGAGGTCAAAACCAGATGTAAGGTTCCAATAATGACTGGAGCCCTGGGTTCTACTTTCATTGCTGAAAAATACTGGGATTCATTCGCTGTAGGGGCTGCCCTGGCTGGATTTCCTATCGTTATTGGTGAGAATGTAGCCGGTGTTGACAGGAATTCGGTTATTGAAAATGGTAGAGTAAAGAATGCACCGGAAATGGATCGTAGAATTAATATTTATCAGAAATATGCAGGAGAATATGGTGGTATTTTTGTCCAGATGAACGTTGAAGATACCCGTAATGGTGTAGCTGAATATATTATAGATAAATACGGTAATGATGTTATAATCGAATTAAAGTGGGGGCAGGGGGCAAAGGATATCGGTGGTGAAATTCAGGTTACAAGTCTTGATTATGCTCTTTTCCTGGCCGACCGCGGTTATGTTGTTGACCCTGATCCCACCCTGGAGACTGTTCAGCAGGCATTTAAATCCGGTTCTTTAAAGAGCTTTGCCCGCCACAGTAGGCTGGGTGGTACTGATCTTAACTCTACAGATGCCCTGAAAGAGAACTTTATGGAAAGGGTTGAGTATCTACGAAAGATCGGTTTCAAGCGGATATCCCTGAAGACAGGTGCTTATGGAATGCGGGGATTAGCCATGGCCCTCAAATTTGCAGCTGAAGCAAAGCTGGATCTGCTAACAATCGATGGTGCCGGAGGAGGTACAGGTATGAGCCCCTGGAATATGATGGAACACTGGGGAATCCCTTCTCTGCAGCTGCATAATAAAGCGGTTGAATATGCCAATATCCTTACTGTTGAAGGCTTTGAAGTTCCCGACCTGGCCCTGGGCGGTGGATTGGCCCGGGAAGACCATATCTTTAAAGCACTGGCCCTTGGGTCACCTTATGTGAAACTGGTCTGTATGGGTAGGGCACCGATGATTCCTGGATTCCTGGGTTCAAATATTGAAGGAGTCTTTAAACCCGGGAAGAAAGATTCCTTAAATGGACACTGGGATAAACTGCCGCCGGCAGTCAAAGAACTGGGGGATACTCCGGAAGCAATATTTGCCGGCTGGTATGATGTAATGGATATTGTCGGCAGAGATGAGATGAAAAACATTCCCTTTGGAGCTGTTGCTCTCTGGACCCTGGCTGATAAATTAAAGGCCGGTTTACAGCAGTTTATGGCCGGTGCCCGGAAGTTCTCTCTACCTGAAATTAATCAGAACAATTTAATTTCTGCAAATAGAGAAACTGAAAGAGAAACCGGGATTCCTTATTTAACTGAGGCCCTCGATGAGGAGGCTAAAAAGATTCTCCGGCAGTAAATTGAGATTGACAGTCAAAAGTGTTATAATTAAATAAAGAAATTATTAATGTCAGGGTATTTAGACCCTGGCATTAATTTTGTATCTATATTATAATATATTTGCAGGAATGTATATAGTATTGATAGTAGGAAAATTCAGTATTCAGCAAAGGAGGTTATGATTATGCTGGAGTTTGTAAAGAATCTTTTTAAAGGTGAGAATGAAAAAGAACTTGAAAAATTACAGCCAGTTGTAGATAAAATAAATGCCCTGGAAAGTGAAATGCAGCAATTAAGTGATGGAGAGTTGAAGGCAAAAACTGCTGAATTTAAGGAAAGACTAAAACAGGGTGAAACCCTGGATTATTTACTACCTGAAGCTTTTGCGGTTGTACGCGAGGCTGCCCAGAGATCGACAGAAGAGGGATTCCGCCACTATGATGTTCAGCTGATGGGGGGTGTAGTTTTACATCAGGGTAAGATTGCGGAAATGAAGACCGGTGAAGGTAAAACCCTGGTCGCAACCCTGCCGGTATATCTAAATGCCCTGGAAGACGAGGGTGTTCATGTTGTAACAGTTAATGACTATCTGGCCAGAAGGGACAGTGAATGGATGGGTCAGATATACAAATTTCTCGGTCTATCTGTTGGTGTAATATTAAATGGGATGACACCCGAACAGCGCCGGGAAGCCTACAGGTGTGATATCACATATGGAACCAATAATGAATTTGGTTTTGATTACCTCAGGGATAATATGGCCTATAATCCGGAAGATGTTGTCCAGCGCAAATTTCATTATGCAATCCTGGATGAGGTAGACAGTATCTTGATCGATGAAGCCAGAACACCTTTGATTATTTCGGGTCCAGTGCAGGAATCTACCAGTGATTATAAGAAGTTTAACCGGATTATTCCTAAACTGGTCAGGGACCGTGATTATGAACTCGATGAGAAAAACAATGCTGTTCATCTGACCGAAGAAGGTGTCGAACGGGCTGAAAAGATGCTCAATGTAGATAACCTCTTTGATGATGAACATTTTCATTTAAATCATCAGTTAAATCAGGCTCTGAAAGCCCATACTTTGATGAAAAAGGATCGAGATTATATAGTCGCAGATGGTGAGATAAAAATTGTAGATGAATTTACGGGCCGGGTTATGGAAGGTAGACGCTACAGTGAAGGACTCCACCAGGCGATTGAAGCCAAGGAAGGGGTAACTGTAAACAAGGGAAGCCAGACCTTTGCCAGTATAACCCAGCAGAATTATTTCAGGATGTATGACAAACTGGCAGGAATGACCGGTACAGCTAAAACCGAAGAAGAAGAGTTTATTAAAATATATGGAATGGAAGTTGTGGTTATTCCTACCAATAGGCCGTTGATCAGGGAAAAGCTGCCTGATAAAGTTTACAGGGATGAAGGGAGTAAGTTTGAGGCAGTAGTTGCCGAGATAGAGGAACGTCATCAAAGGGGTCAGCCCCTGCTGGTAGGAACAGTAGATATTGAAAAATCTGAAGAGTTAAGTCACCGCCTGAAACGGAAAGGCATCAGCCACAATGTATTGAATGCCAAGAACCATAAACAGGAGGCCGAGATTATCAAAGATGCCGGTCAGAAAAACAGTGTGACGATAGCAACCAATATGGCTGGCCGGGGAACAGATATTGTACTGGAAAAAGGTGTCCAGGATCTCGGCGGTCTGCATGTGCTTGGTACTGAACGTCATGAGAGCAGGCGGATAGATAACCAGCTTAGAGGACGGTCAGGTCGTCAGGGGGATCCTGGGTCATCACAGTTTTTTGTCTCCCTTGAAGATGATCTGCTGCGGCTTTTTGGCTCAGATAATATAGCTTCACTGATGGATACTATCGGTATGAGCGAAGGTGAACCGATAGAGCATAAGATGATCACTAAATCACTGGAGAGGGCCCAGAAAAAGGTAG
Source organism: Halanaerobiales bacterium (assembly GCA_016278435.1). Taxonomy (GTDB): domain Bacteria; phylum Bacillota; class Halanaerobiia; order Halanaerobiales; family JADQBU01; genus JADQBU01. The sequence continues at coordinate 989 of JADQBU010000250.1, read as the reverse complement.
AAGGCCGGAATTTTGATATCAGAAGGACCATTCTCCAGTATGATGATATTTTAAATAAACAGCGAGAGATAATCTATGACCAGCGCCGTCGGGTCCTGATGTCAGATAATCTCAAGAATATCCTACAGGGGATGCTGGAACAGGTTGTTGACGATATGATGGAACTCTATCTTTCTGAGAATCTCCATCCAGATGATTGGGATATTGAGGGTTTAGAGAATTATTTAAAACAATTCAATCTGGCCGGTAAGATAGATGAAAAAATACTTGCAGACAGAAACCGCGATGAGATAAGAGATTATATCAAAGAAGTAGGTAACCAGGCTTATCAGAAGAAAGTTGAGAGACTGGGAGAAGAAACGGTTAATGAACTAACTAAGTTTCTGGCACTCCGCATTATAGACCGGAAATGGATGTCACATCTGGATAACATGGATGAATTAAGACAGGGCATAGGGCTCAGGGCCTATGGTCAGAAAGACCCCCTGACCGAATACAAATTTGAATCCTATGATATGTTCAATGAGATGACCAGTTCTATCCGGGAAGATATCATTATGAGCTTTTTCCGGATTGAGATTAAGGAAGATGGAGTAAACCTGGAACCGGAAAAACAAAAAAGACTCCAGTATCAGCAGGATAATGATATGGCCCGAAATACCCAGACAAATAAAGAACAGAAAACCCAGCCGGTAATTAAACAGGATGAACCCGGACGTAATGATCCCTGTCCCTGTGGCAGTGGTAAGAAATATAAATATTGTTGTGGGAGATGATAGTAATGATTAATGATAATTATCAGCAAGAGATCGATTCATTAAAAGAAAGGATTGTTGAACTGAGGGATTTACTTTGACTGGGATAATCTGCTGAAAGAAAAAAAAGAACTGGAAAAGAGAATGACAGAACCCGGTTTCTGGGATGATTCAGATAAAGCACAAAAAATTTCCCGCAAACTGGACCGGACCAAAAAGAAGATTAATTTGATT
>JADQBU010000432.1 GCA_016278435.1 Halanaerobiales bacterium | reverse complement strand
TGATCAATTATATGACCAGACCAGTTCATTACCCTGGTCCAGCTGGTTACCGGAAAATGCAGAGTTTCCTGTTCAGGGGAAATCTGTTAAATCCCAACTTCATAATGTACCCAGCTGTCAGTCAATTGTCAAAAAAGCTATTGTCGATAATCTGCAAAAAAAGTATAAGAAAAACTGGTTTGATGAAGACGGACCACTCTACAGAATACTTGTTTCTATACATAAAGATATAGCTACCCTGACCATTGATACCAGTGGGGATGGTTTACATAAAAGAGGTTACCGCAAATTATCGACTACAGCACCACTACAGGAGACTATTGCTGCTTCGATGATATACTTAAGCAAATGGAGTCAGGATAGAATTATGATTGATCCTTTCTGTGGATCGGGAACAATACCTATTGAGACCGCTTTACTCGGCAAAAATATTGCACCAGGTCTTAATCGAACCTTTGCTGCTGAGAAATGGCCCAATATACCAGCTAAAACCTGGAAAAAAGCCAGAGAAGAAGCCAGAGATAAGATTAGAAACGATATGGAGCCACGTTTAATAATGGGATATGACCGGGATGACAATGTAATCGGTATTGCCCGGTATCATGCCCGGGAAGCAGGAGTAGAAGATATAATACATTTCCAACAGCAGGAATTTAATGATTTTCAGACCAGCCGTAAATATGGTTATATAATTACTAATCCTCCCTATGGAGAAAGATTGAGCGAGGAGAAAGAGGTTAAAAAATTATATCAGGATATAGGTGAAAAACTAAGACCATTATCTACCTGGTCCTACTATATTTTATCTGCTCATCCTGATTTTGAAACACTTTTTGGCAGGAAGGCCAGTAAGAGAAGAAAACTTTATAATGGTGGTATTGAGTGTCATTATTATCAGTATTATGGACCCTGGCCGCCAACAAATTAGGGGATGAAGAAATGGAAACACAAAAATATCTGCCGGTATTTTCAGGGTTGGGATATAGCATAATTTTTGGTTTTTCTTTTATGTTTACAAAAGAAGGTCTGGAGGTAATTTCAACCTTTCATATTCTTGCTCTGAGATTTGCCCTGGCAGCAATTTTTATGACACTACTTAAGTTTTTTGGATTTATAAAAATAGATTTCCGGGGTAAAAGGATGAGGTTATTATTATTACTGGCTCTGGTTCAGCCAGTTCTATATTTTATATTTGAGACTATGGGAATTAAAAGAACGACTTCCTCAGAAGCAGGTCTAATGATTGCCTTGATACCAGTAGCAGTTACGATAATGGCAGCTTTTATTTTAAAAGAAAGACCTACAAAAGTTCAAATCCCCTTTATAATACTGTCTGTAGTGGGGGTTATGTTTATAGTTTTAATGAGGGGTAGTCTCGATTTACAGAACAATTTTGCCGGGATTATATTTTTGCTAGGGGCAGTTATAATGGCCGGGTTTCATAATATTTTAACCAGAATTTTATCGATAAATTTTAAACCAGTAGAAATAACCTTTATCATGATGTGGTCAGGTGCGATTATTTTTAATCTACTGGCAGTAAAGGAATTTCATAATAATTTTACAGAATATTTTTTACCTCTAAGCAATGGTAAAGTTCTGGTCTCGGTGGTTTATCTGGGGATACTTTCCTCAGTAGCCGCTTATTTTATGATGAACTTTACTTTGACCAGAATTGAAGCCTTTCAGGCGGCAGTTTATGCTAATCTAGTAACAGTAGTTTCTGTATTTGCCGGTGTGTTTTTTCGTCAGGAGCCTTTTTACTGGTTTCAAATTCTGGGAGCAATTATGATAATAGCTGGTGTCTGGGGAACAAATTATTTTGGAGAATTTTCAATTGAAGCCGAAAAACTGCCCTCTTAAAACAGGGCAGCTTGTTCAGACTTTCTGCTATACATTTTATCAAAATATTCATTTAACATCCGGGCAGCAGAAAAATCATAATAGGCCATATCTATACTTTCATACATCATTTTTAACCACTTTTCCCGGTCATGATAATAGGTTGGAATTACTTCCTCTTTAATTATTCTATATAAAGCCTTAAGATCCCGTTCGTCTTCACCAAGTGTTTCATCAAAGTCGTCAAATAGTTCGTCCAGAAGCCAACCTGAGGTACCATGTTCTAAACCTTCGGCTACCCAGCCATCCATAACACTTAAATTAAGGACACCATTGGCTGCAGCTTTCATACCAGAAGTACCGCTGGCCTCCAGGGGCCGTTTGGGATTATTGAGCCAGACATCACAACCCTGACAGAGGTATCGGGCTATCTCCAGATTATAATTTTCCAGGAAAACAACACTGTTTTCGTATTTCTGGTCCATCTTGACCAGAGTTGCTACAATGTCCTTACCATAGTGATCATTGGGATGGGCCTTTCCAGAAAATACTAGCTGTAATTTGCCCTCTAATAATAAGTCTTCAATCTCTTCTGTATTACGAAAAATCAGTTCACTACGTTTATAGGGTGCTGCTCTCCGGGCAAAACCAACAATTAAATTATCATGGTTCATCTTAACACCAGTATTTTCATATATATAATCAACAAGCTCTTTCTTTGTCTCCATATGAGCCTGCCAGAGTCCATACCTTTCATTATAAGATTTTTTAATTTTTTCATTCTGCCAGGTATCAATATGGATACCATTTGTTATTGAAATTATGGGTGCAGAGTTATCAAGATTCTTCCACATTTTTTGAGCAGTTTTTCCATGTAGTTCAGAAACCCCATTAGCAATTTGAGACATCCTGAGACAGGCTGCGGTCATATTTAAGGGGTCACCGCCTATTTTTTTTAGTTGTTCATTAGTCAAACCAAAGTCTGCTTTCATCTGCTGAAGGAGATCTAGACTATGTGATTCATTACCGGCAGGAACCGGAGTATGGGTTGTAAAAACTATTTCCTTCCTGGTTTCATTCAGGGCTTCTTCAAAGGACATATTGAAGTTTAACATTTTTTCTTTAATTAATTCAAAGCCAGCAAAAGCAGCATGTCCTTCATTAAAGTGATATTTGGCTACATCAATATTTAAGGCTCTTAAAACTTTTATACCTCCAATTCCCAGTACGATTTCCTGGGCAATTCTATCTATTTTACCACCACCATAAAGACGGTCTGTTATCCAGCCGAATTCAGTATCTGGCCGGCCAGTATCCAGAAGATAAAGAGGTGCATTACCAAAATTCTCTACTTTATGGACATTACATTTCACTTCCTTGTTTTCGATCTTTACTGTAACTGTAATACCGGTATCTTTTAAAAAATCAAGTTCATGGGTGGGATAAGTGTCATAGGGCCTACCTTCATCATTTATATACTGGTATGTATAATCCTGCCACCAGCGAATTCCAATCCCTACAACAGGCGCCTTCGCATCATGGGATGCTTTTAAATAATCACCGGCCAGTACCCCCAGTCCACCGGCATATAAAGGTAAATCCTGGTCTAATCCGTATTCCATACAAAAATATGCTACATGTTTATCTGTTTGCATTGTGGTAAGTGTCCTCCTTTTATATACAATTTCATATATGTTAGTTTATATAATTAACCTTCTTTTTATGCAGAGTTATTTTTTTTGATTATTTTTGCAAATTTTTCATATTTAGTGTTATAATAATTAAAAATTTATAGAAAGGGGAAGTCAATTGTCTAAAAGAGTTGTTATTAATGGCGGCTGTGGGCGGATGGGACAGGAAGTTGTTAAAACAGTTATTCAGGATACAGACGATAATCTGGTTGGAGTCTACGATAAGAGTAGAGTTGGAGAAGATATAATGGAAATTATCGGTCTGGAGGGCCCTAAAGTATTAATTAATGATAATCTGGAGGAATTAATTAAAAAAGAAAAGCCTGATGTAATCATTGATTTTACATCTCCCCAGATATTGATGAATAATATTGAAAACGGATTAAAAAATGGAGTCAATATGATTGTGGGGACCACTGGAATAACCGAACCCGATCTTAATAAAATCAGAGAACTTATTCCAGATGGTACTGGAATATTAATTGTACCTAATTTCGCTCTGGGAGCAGTCCTGATGATGAAATATGCTGCAGAAATTGCAAAATACATGGACCGTGTAGAAATTATTGAGCTACATCATGACCAGAAAATCGATGCACCATCTGGAACGGCTTTAAAAACAGCTGAGATGATCAACCAGAATAGAAAATTCAAAGAAAAGGCGTCCTTAGGGGAAATTGAAAAACTTACTGGTGCAAGAGGTGGAGAAGTTGATGGTATACATATACATAGTGTAAGATTACCCGGACTGGTTGCTCATCAGGAAATTATTTTTGGAGGTGAAGGGCAGAGTCTAACAATACGTCATGATTCCTATGATAGAACTTCATTTATGCCAGGAGTACGGCTGGCGTTGAAAAAAATTTCTGAGTTAGAAGGACTGGTATACGGACTGGAGGAAATACTGGACTAATCTATTCACTAACCAGACTTTTCTTTCATATATTATATTGAAGAATAATGAAAGGAGGGAAACGGTCTGGTTACAATTGCTGTTCTCGGCGGTGACAAACGTGAAGAAGTTATGATGGAGAGTTTAGCAGATAAAGGTTATAAAGTCAGAGCTTTTAGCCCTGAGCGGGATTTTAAAAATGTTGAAACTTCTAACAGCATCAAGCAGGTAGTGAAGGGGGCCGATGTGATAATAGCTCCCATGACTGGAACAGATACAGAAGGTGATCTTAAAAAAACATTTGGTGACTTACGCCTGAGATTGGATGAGGATTTCTTCAATCTGTTAAATAATAATGTTCTTTTTTTAATAGGAATAGCCAACTCCAAATTAAAAGAAATTATGGAAATGAGAGATATAAGATACATAGAATTAGCCCGACAAAATGATTTAGCTATTTTAAATGCTATTCCAACAGCTGAAGGAGCAATTAAAATTGCCATTAAAGAGACCCCTTTTACTATTCATGGTAGCAAAACTCTTATTCTCGGGCTGGGCAAGATCGGTCTACCTCTGGCCTGGAGATTAAAAGTCTTAGGATCAGAAGTATATGCTGCAACCAGGGACAGAACGGCAATTGCCCGTGGTAAGGACCTGGGATTCAAGATGGTCAATTATGAGAATATTTATCAGATATTATCTGAAGTAAGCTTGATTTTCAACACAGTTCCAGCTCTGATTGTGAGTCAGGAATATATTAAATATATAAGCAGGGATACAGTAATATTAGATCTGGCATCTGCTCCTGGAGGTATTGATTTTCCTGCAGCAGAGGAAAAGGGAATTAAGGCCAAATCATGCCCGGGATTACCAGGCAAGACTGCCCCAGTTACAGCCGGCCGTATCCTGGCAGAAGTTATTCCGGATATAATCAGAGAGGAGGAACAAAAATGGAACTAAAAGGAAAAACTGTCGGTTTTGCTATAACCGGTTCACACTGTACACTGGAAAAAACTATGCCTGCTCTGGAAGAACTTCATACCATGGGTGCTGAAATAATTCCAATTCTATCTGAGGCTGTTCTGACCAGAGATACCAAATTTGGTCCAGCCCGGAAGTGGATTACAAAAATACAGGAAATTACTGATAAACCGATGATAGATTCCATTGTGCGGGCTGAACCAATAGGACCAGGGAAGTTACTTGATTTATTAATAATTGCACCCTGTACAGGTAATACTATGGCCAAAATTGCCAATGGTATTATCGATGAAACTGTAGTAATGGCTACAAAAGCACAGTTGAGAAACCAGAGACCAGTATTGATAGCAATTGCCACCAATGATGGACTCGGTTTAAATGCCAAGAATTTAAGTATTCTGCTTAATACAGGAAATGTATTTTTTGTACCCTTTGGGCAGGATAATCCGACTGAGAAGCCAAATTCACTGGTAGCCAGAATGGATTTATTGAAGGATTCGGTTGAAATGGCCCTACAGAAGAAACAAATTCAACCATTATTAATTGAATACAAAGGGATTTAGTTTAAAAAGGTAGAACTTTATGATAAAATATAATAAATCTTTCAGGTAAATAAGGAGGTTAAGAATGGAGAAATTTAATATTGCAGTAGTAGGTGCTACTGGTGCTGTTGGTAGACAGATGGTTAAGACACTGGAAGGAAGGAATTTCCCAGTCAATAAACTCAAGTTAATTGCTACTGAGAAATCTGCAGGGAAGGAAATGACTTTTAAAGGGGAAAAATATACTGTTGAAACTATAAAAAAAGGCATATTTAATGATATAGATATTGCCCTGTTCAGTATTGGTAGTGAACCGAGTAAAAAGATAGTTCCTCAGGTTGTTAGTGAAGGAGCGATTGTTATAGATAACAGCAATGCCTTCAGGATGGCAGAAGGGGTACCCCTGGTAGTACCTGAAATAAATCCAGAAGTAATTCCTGAAAACAAAGGAATAATTGCTAATCCCAACTGTTCAACTATCCAGATGGTTGTTGCTCTAAAACCAATTTATGATAATTTCGGAATTAAACGTATAGTAGTAAGTACTTATCAGGCGGTATCGGGAACTGGAAAAAAAGCAATCGATGAATTGACAGGCCAGGTTAAGGATTTTGCAGCCGGGAAAGAATTGAAATCTGAAGTATATCCTACCCAGATTGCTTTTAATGTCTTACCCCATATTGATGTCTTTTTTGATAATGGTTATACAAAAGAAGAGCTTAAGATGGAGAGGGAAACCCGTAAAATACTCGGAAACCAGGATATTGCGATAACAGCAACTGCTGCCAGGGTTCCTGTCTACTATGGACACTCTGAGTCAATAAATATTGAAACTAAGAAAGAATTTAATATGGAACAGGTTAGAGAGTTATTAGGTAATATGGAAGGCCTGGAGATAGTTGACGATTATCCTCTGACAATTATGTCTGAAACAAATGATAATGTGCTTGTTGGGCGGCTGCGGAGAGACTTTTCAGTAGAAAATGGTATCAATATGTGGGTAGTAGCCAATAATCTTCGTAAAGGGGCAGCCCTGAATGCTGTACAGATTGCCGAAAAGTTAACTAAATATCTATAATATTTCGGCGGGGAGGATAGAGATGAAAATAATTGTACAAAAATTTGGTGGAACATCACTTGATAATCTGGAAAAACGCAAACAGGCTGCAGCCAGGATCATGGAAAAGATAAATGACGATTGTTTTCCTGTTGTTGTAGTTTCAGCTATGGGGAGAAAGGGCAAACCTTATGCTACAGATACATTGATTAATATGGCCCGTAAATCACATTTTGATATTGAACCCCGGGAAAAAGATTTACTTATGTCCTGTGGAGAAATAATTTCAGCAGTGATAATGGTCCAGACATTGAAAGAGTATGACCTTGATGCAGCTGCTCTGACCGGGGCCCAGGCTGGATTAATAACTGATAATAAATTTGGTGAATCATCGATTAAGTTTGTCAATACTGATAG
>JADQBU010000238.1 GCA_016278435.1 Halanaerobiales bacterium | reverse complement strand
CAACGATCATCTTTGTAAATTGAATGTTCTTGATTGTAAAACTATCGAACTTAATCAGTACATTATTAATAAAACCAGGCAGTAATATTAACCTCGATTTAAATAAGCCAAACTTCCCCGAAGCCTTATAATATCTAACAGCAATAACTTCCTTTAAGTCCTGCAGGTCCTTATCTGGAAAAAACCAGACCGGAATCTGATAATCAAACCAGGAATACCGGATAGCAATTAAAAAAAACAATCCACCAATGGTCAGATAGACCAGAGTATTTAGTAGATTTCCCTGATTCCAGATTGACAGTTCTGCAATCAATTCCTGGTTAAAACCAAAATTCAAATAAAGCGGCTTGAAAATATTATTTATCAATAATCCCGGGAAAACTCCCAGTAAAACTATTAAAACTGAAAAAGTAAGAATAACAAACTTCATTAACGGGGGAATAGCAGGCTTTAATTCACTGATATTGTTTTCAGATAGTAGATGGTCTGGCAGTTTTCTGACAAAAGCATAATACCCCATTTTAAGAAAAGAAATAAAAGTCCCCATACTGGTGATGACAAAAATTTTCTCTGCCAGTAGCAGCCAGTTATTCATTTGAAAATGATAAGCTTCCAGTAAACCATGGTGAATTAATGTTTTGCTAACATAGCCATTAAAACCTGGAATACCACTGATTCCCAGGGCTGATATCAGAAAAGCAATAAATAAAAGGGGATATCTCTTCCCCAGACCTCCGATATATTTTAAATTCACTTTCCCCGTTACCAGACAGATAATCCCGGCAATCAAAAACAGATTGCTCTTAAAGAGAGCGTGATTAATTATATGATATATCCCCCCTGTAAAGCCAATAACCCCTTCCAGATGGAGGTAGCCAGCTATTCCAAACCCGGTCAGGATATAACCCATCTGACTGATACTGTGGTAAGCAAGCATCTTCTTGATGTTTTTCTGAAACAGAGCATAGACAACCCCCAGCATCATGGTAATAGATCCAATCCAGATCAAGATTATGCCCAGATTTTGTAGAATATCATGAACAATAACTGACCAGTAGAGGGTTAGTACCCGTAATATCCCATAAGCTCCAGCTTTTATAATAATCCCGGAAAGTAGAGCACTGGCCGGACTGGGTGCCACGGGATGAGCTTTTGGCAGCCAGATATGGACTGGAAACATCCCCGCTTTAACCCCGAATCCCAGAATTAAGAGGACAGGGATCAAATAACCAAGATATGATGATTGGTCCCCCAGAGGTTCTATCAAAACACTACCTGTAATTTTATAGAGCAGGACTATCCCCCAGAGAATCAATAACCCCCCGGAGATTCCCATAAAAAGATAATAACTACCTCCACTCCTGGCTTCCTCGCTCTCCCGGTGGACAACCAGGATATAAGAAGTGATTGTCATCAATTCAAAGAAGAAAAATAAACTGAGAAAATCTCCACTTACAAAAACCCCCATCAAACCTGCAAATGTAAGCATTAGAAAGGTATGGTACCGGGGTATCTTTTCTCCCGGTTTAATATATGATTTTGTATAAATCGTGATTAATAACCAGACCAGTGAAACCAGGGTTACAAATATATAACTTAACATATCTATTTTAAAATTTATTCCCAGAGGGAAGACAGAAAAACTAAAAGTAGTCCTGATTGTCTCCACCCTGCTAAGAATTCTATATAAATATACTGCCAGCAGCAGATTAGCCAGACTACTTAAAATGGACAGAGCTGCATATCTCCTGCTTATATAGGCCAGAAGCAGGCCAAAAATGGGAATAATAATAAATAACAGAGGTACTAAATCCACCTTATATCACCTCTAAAAGATATTTTTCAGAACTTGCTCTACTACCACAACCGGCAGGTCATACCAGACACCAAAGATTATAGTACTCAAGGCCAGAATTACAATGGGTATTAAAATTGTTAAAGGAGCTTCAAACCACCCATTCTTCTCCTGCTGTTTGTCATTTGGGTTAGTCTCTTCTTTAAAGAAAGCATTGATGACAATCGGGAAAAAATAACCGGCATTGAGGACAGCACTTAAAAGTAATAATCCCATAATTAAAATCGAACCCCGGTTAAAACTGCCTGATAATAATGCCCATTTGCTGTTAAAGCCTACTGAAGGTGGAATCCCCACCATCCCCAGGGAAGCAAGTGCAAATGCACCCATAGTAAAAGGCATCCTCTTTCCTATCCCTGCCATCTCACTTATATTCCTTTTATGGGTCACTTTATAAATAGCACCAGCACAGAAAAACAGGGTAATTTTGAGTAGAGCATGATTAAAAATATGGTAAAGGCCTCCGGCCAGTCCCCGGGGGTCTAGTAAAAATATCCCGAGAGAAATGTAGCCGAGCTGGCTTATTGTAGAATAAGCGAGTCGGCGTTTTAAATTATCCTGGAAAAAAGCGATTACAGAAGCCAGAATGATTGTAATCAGAATTATCACCAGAAAAACCCTGGTTACTGCGAGTGTTTTTACCATCTGATAGCCAAAGACATAATACACGATACGGAAGATTCCAAATACCCCGGAGTTAACAACCGCAACAGCATGAAAAAGAGCACTGACCGGAGTTGGGGCAACCATAGCCCGGGGCAGCCAGCGGTGTAAAGGCATTACAGCTGCCTTGACAGAAAAACCTGTAAGAAGCAGGGCAAAAACTATATTGGCGGTTTTCAGGAATCCTGATGGGAATACGCCGCCGGAAGTAAAGTTGAGATAGCTGCCTTCGGTTAAAAAAGATGTCAGCATAATAGCAAGTAAAATAACAGCTGCCCCACTTAAAGAATAAATCAGATATTTTTTACCTGCCTGCATGGCTTCTTCTGTCTGAAAATGAATGACAAGAGGATAAGTAGCCAGAGTTAATAATTCATAAAAAGTATAAAAGGTCAGCAAGTTCCCGGCAAATGCCACTCCCATTGTAATTCCAAGAGACAATATTAGAAAAATATAATAACGATACTTATTCCTGTACTCTTTCATATAACCAAAAGAATAGATTATTGTGAAAATCCAGAGACAGGATGATACTGCAGCAAATAAGAAGCCTGCACCGTCAACGCGAAAATGTATTTTAAGGATATTATTTATCTCAAGAAGAGTACTGGTAATTACCCGTCCTTCTTTTATTACAGGAAAATAAGTAAATACAAGTATCGTTATAATAATAGATATCAGGAGAACCAGCATGCTGATTAAATTTCTTTTTTTATTTATTAGTAAAGCAATTATGACTGTAATAAACGGTAAGATTATTATCAATAACGGAGATACCATTATTAACCTCCCATCAGTAATGTAACACTCCTGTTAATTACCTTCAGCGGCCAGTTTACACCCAGGCCCAGCAAGATACAACTGAGACCAAGAATAACTACAGGTATATACATCTTTGGTTCAACCACTTTAACTTTAAACTCTTCCCCTGCAGCCGGCTTATAAAAGTAAGCACGAACAATAACCGGCAAATAATAGGCAGCATTCAGCAGACTACTAAGAATTATAATAACAACCAGAACCGGTTCATTTGCTTCCAGACTGCCCAGAACCAGATACCACTTGCTGAAGAAACCATTCAGAGGTGGAATCCCGATCATAGCCAGGGCGGCAATGGTAAAAGCAGTAAAAGTAACCGGCATCTTTGAACCAAGTCCATCAAGATTTTTGATATCCCTCCTGCCAGTAGATCTGATTATATTGCCCGCAGCAAGAAACATAGTAGATTTCATGAAAGCATAGTTAATTATATGTAGGAATGCCCCTTTAAGTCCTGAACCAGTAAAGAGAGAAAAACCCAGAACAATATATCCTATCTGAGCCACACTGGAATAGGCCAGCATCCGCATCAGGTCAACCTGGGTTATAGCGAAAAATGAACCCAGGAGAATTGCCAGTGCTGCCATTATCTTTAGAATCGATCCCAGTGGAACTACATGTGAAATCCCCGGGAAAAAGACAATATAGATTATCCGGAAGAAAGCAATACCGTATATTTTTGTTACAAGACTTGATAATAAAGCACTGGTGGGAACAGGAGCAGCAGAATAAGCATCTGGTAACCAGACATGTAGTGGGAAAATAGCCATTTTTATACCAAAACCAACAACAAAGAGTCCCAATACTCCGGTGAGGACATGGGGATATAGAATTAATGCTCTATCGATCATACTGGCAATCCAGCCCAGATTAAGAAAACCCGTTATCTGATAGAGCATACCAATTCCCAGCAGAATACAACCTGAACCGATGGCATTAATTATTAAATACTTGAAGGCACCATCGATAGCAGATGCTGTATTCTTAATGGCGATTAAAGCTACTGAGGTAATTAATGATATCTCCATGAAAACAAAAAGATTAAAGATATCGAAGGCCATTACAATCCCACTCATCGATGCACATAGAAGGAAAAATAAACAATAATACCAGCTTTCATCCCGGCCCACGCCAACTATATAGCAGAGAATAATAAAGAAAATAACAGAAAAAAGAGTAACCATTAAACCTGCTATAGGATCCAGGATTATAGCTATACCCAGATGTGCTTCCCAGCCTCCAGGATAGTAAAAGAGTGGTCCTGCTTCAAGGGCCCGGTACAGACATAGAATAGAAAGTAAAATATTGATCAAACCACCACTCAGAACTACAACCGGTGTTAACTGTTTTTTGAGACTATGGATAAGTGGTATAATTATGGCAGTAATCAATTGAAATAAAACTAGAAAAACCGGTAAATGTTTAAGCATCGTTTTTACTCCTGATCTTCATTATTTCCACGGTATCCAGTGAATTATAAATTGTATAGAGTTTAATTATTAAAGCAAAAGCAAAAACACTGATACTAAAACTGACAACAATACCTGTCAATACAAGGGCCTGTGGCAGCGGGTTAACATAGACAACATCCAGACCATTTTTAATTATAGGGGCCTTTCCCCCTTTTATGTAACCTACTGAAACCAGAAACAAAAAAACTGCAGTATCCATAATATTAAGACCTATCATCTTCTTAATTAAATTTGAATTGGAAAGAAGTGTATAAAAACCAATCAGAAAAAGACAGAGGGAAACAAAGTAGTGAATATTAGCAAACAGCCTTACCATTATATGCATATAATCTATTCCTCCCTGGTCAGCTCGAGAAAGAGTGAAAAAAGAACACTGGCCACAACCAGTCCGATAGCAGTTTCCAGCAACAGCCCAAGATTAAAGGGCAGATTATCATTACTTAAGAAATTACCTCCACTCACAATTCCTGAAAGACCCAGGACAATATAGGTCAGTGCTCCGGTACTAACCATAAACATCAAAACCAACCGGGGTTTAAATCTTTCACCTGCCCTGTGACCAAAAACAATAGTAAAAAAGACAAGACTGGTTCCCAGAATTGCGCCTCCGGCGAAACCACCGCCAGGAGAAGTATGTCCATGTAACAGTACATAAAAACCATACATCAACATAAAAGGCAGTAATATTGACGTAATTTTTTTAATTATGAGATTTTTCAAGTACAAACACCTCAATTTAGTATAAATATTCTCCTGTACTGTATAATTACATTATAACAAACTTAGCTTGATTATATCTTAAAGAAACATTAAATTTTATTACAATTTTATTAAATATTAAGAAATCTTCAAGAAAACCTCCATACAAAAAAGGCAGGTGCCTGTCCCTGCCTTTAAATACTTTCTAATTATTTGTTTTTGGTAATGTAAAACTGAACATACTACCCTGTCCTTCTATGCTCTCAACCCAGATTCTACCGTCATGACTTTTAATTATTTCCCGGGCGATAGCCAGACCCAGTCCGGAGCTATTATCCTGTCTATTTCTTGATTTATCCACCCTGTAAAACCTTTCAAATATTTTATCCTGTTCATCTACAGGTATCCCAATTCCGTTATCTATACATTAACTCTAACTTCATCTGTTTTTTTCAAGGGATTAATCTCAATATCTATTTTTCCCCCTTTTTCAGTATATTTGATGGAATTATTGATTAAATTGGCAATAACCTGATATATTTTAGCAGTATCACCAATAACAATACAATCAATGTTCCTGTCCGGGGTCTTGATATTTACATCTATCTTCTTTTCTTCCAGTCTAACCTGAACACTTTTTATAAAGTTAAAAACGAGCTCGATCAGGTCGATATTTTCTTTATGAAGTTTAACCTCCCCGGCCTCATATTCTGACAGTTGGGCAAGCTGGTCTATCAGTCCCCTGATATTTTTTGTCTCCTTAATAATTGTCTTGAGGTACTTCCTCTCTTCTTTCTCATTTTTTAACACCCCATCCAGAATCGATTCAGAAAAGACCTGGATAGTAGCCAGAGGTGTTTTTAGATCATGGGAAATATTTGATACCAGATCCCGTCTGGCTTTTTCGATCTGTTTATACTTGATAAAAGACTCATTTAACTGCAAACTCATAATATTAAAGGCATTGGCCAGCTGGGCAAGTTCACTCTGAACCCGGACCGAGACCCGGGCCTCTTCAAATTTTCCGCGGGCAACTTTATTGGCTGCGATGGTTAATTCGTCGATAACCTGGGTAACCGGTTGTGATATATAATAGTCAATAAAAACCGAGAATAATCCGGCTACAAAGGTCAGTAGTGAAAAAGTCAAAAGTTTCATCTCTTCTCCAAACATAGCATAACTGGAGATAATTATCAGGGAAGCAATTAAATTACCACATAAAAATGTAAAAAGCAGTTTATACCTGAATTTCCGGAAGAACAATCTTCTGAATGAAATATTAATCCAGCGTATCATCTTCTTCAAATTCAAATTTATATCCCACCCCCCATACTGTCTTAATGAATTTCGGCTTACTGGGATTCTCTTCAATTTTTTCTCTTAATCTTCTAACATGAACTGTAACCGTATCCGAACTACCGTAAAAATCATCTCCCCAGATCTCCTCCATCAGTTCATAACGATTAAAAACATGGTTCTGGTGTGAGGCCAGAAACCAGAGTAAGTCAAACTCCTTACCGGTTAAATCAATTACTCTGCCATCTATTCTAACCATTTTCTTTCTGTTATTTATCTTCATACCATTTATTTCAATAGTATCCTCATCAACCTCATATTTTCTATATCTATTTATACGTTTCAGGGCAGCATTGATCTTTGCTACCAGAATCCTGGGACTAAATGGCTTTGTTACATAACTATCTGCACCGACAGCATAACCTGCCATTTTATCCATATCATCGGTTTTAGCGGTTAACATAATTATATAAACCGAACTTTCATGACGCAGGGTCCTGCACACATTCAAGCCGTCAATCTCTGGCAACATTATATCAAGAATAATTAAATCCGGTTTCTCCTTACGGGAAATTTCAAGTGCTGTTTTACCATCAGTAGCAGTAAAGATTTCTATACCATCCTCCTGCTCCAGATACTTTTTTATAGCATCAATAATATTCTCTTC
>JADQBU010000321.1 GCA_016278435.1 Halanaerobiales bacterium | reverse complement strand
AAAAAGAGTATGAGCATTTGCTATCTGCCGGGGCAAACTGTTACCGGTTACTAAAACCAATCTGATAAAGTAGTTCAAAAAAGGAAGCATTACCAGAACACCGGCTAGATTGAATATCAAATGACCGAGAGCCACAGCTCTTCCAGTTTTCCCGATATTAATACTGGCCAGTAAGGCTGTAATACATGTGCCAATATTGCTCCCCAGAGCAATTGCTATTGCTACAGGCAAAGTTATTAACCCACTATGGGCAATACTAACAGTAATACCGGTGATAATACTACTGCTCTGGATTATAGCTGTTGTAATTCCTCCGGTTAAAATACCCAGATAATTATTCTTACCGCTAAAAAAAAGTATTTTTTTAATTAAGAGACTTGTATTTCTGGTATTAAAGAATGTTGTCATTGTCTTTAACCCGGAGAA
The DNA here is from genome assembly GCA_016278435.1 of Halanaerobiales bacterium. Classification (GTDB taxonomy): domain Bacteria; phylum Bacillota; class Halanaerobiia; order Halanaerobiales; family JADQBU01; genus JADQBU01. The sequence goes on along the minus strand of JADQBU010000321.1, from coordinate 7,034 downwards.
TAATATTCCAAAAGAAAAAATGACAAAACCAGCATTTAAAAATTTTTTATCTAACACAATCCCGGTAATCATAAAAAAAACACCGGTCAGAAGCAGATAAGGATAAAATGATAAAACAGGCAAAGATATAATCTGGACAGTAAGTGTTGTTCCTATATTTGCACCCATAATAACACCAATTGCCGGTTTTAATTTAATCAATTTTGCTTCGACCAGGGAAATAATAATTACCGAGACTGCACTGCTACTCTGAAGGATACCGGTTACAACAATTCCTATCAATATACAGATAAAAAAATTATCTGTATACCTACTTATCCTGGATTCAATTGACTTTCCGGCTAAAAATTTAAGACCTTTTTTACCACCTTCAAGTCCGGCAAAAAATAAAAACAGACCCCAGAAAAATAACATAGTCATATCATCACCTTAGTTTTAATATAACTATGTTTATTAGTTCAATTTTATCATTATTACATCTATAATTGCAACCTTGATTTGACAATGCTTCCCGGTGTTATATCATCTCTTAAATAATCACCGGGGTTAGTACTGATAATCCTGACTATCCTTACACTCTCTTCATTTACCTGTTCTACCTCCAGCTTTAGACCGTTCTGCATTTCAACCACCTTATAACTGGGATTAAAATCATCCCAGTCCTTGAAAATAAATTCGGATTGAAAGATAGAATAATTAATCATCTTAATCAGCTGCTCCTTCATCTATCAGGTAACGCAACCTTTTCAGGGCCGGGTTTAAACCTGCAACTTCATCGATAAGGTAGTTATCAACAGCTTCCTTACCAATTAGTACTGAGCCGACATCACGAACCAGGGTTCCAGTTTTAAACATTAATTCTCGAAAATGTTCTTCAGTAATTTTGGCATGTTGAGTTACAAAACTAATTACCCTGTCCTGCATTTTATCAAGATATTCAAAAGTCTGGGGAACACCGATAATATCTCCAGTTAATCTAATAGGATGGATAGTCATACTGGCTGTTGGTACAATTAAAGAGTGGGTTGTCGATACAGCAATCGGGACTCCAATACTGTGTCCTCCCCCCAGTACTATTGATACAGTTGGCTTACTCATACTGCTGATCATTTCAGATATAGCCAGCCCTGCTTCTATATCTCCACCTACAGTATTTAGTAGTATTAATAATCCTTTAATTTTGGGATTTTCTTCTACAGCTATCAACTGGGGAATAATATGTTCATATTTAGTTGTTTTATTTTTTGGGGGAAGGACAATATGACCTTCTATTTGACCGACAATAGTCAAAGTGTGTATATCATTTTCAACACTTGATGCCAGGTTATTCTGTCCCATCTGTTTGAGAGAATTAAGACTTGATCTCTGCAGATCAGGATCATTTCCTGGCATAGGACTCTGAGGATTTACAGTGTTTGGATTAGTAGGATTATTTTCTTCCTGATTTTTCAATTTAAATCAACTCCTGTATACAATATTAAACCTATATATATTATTATCAACCTGAATATAAATATACGGAATTGATCGTTTTTTTCAATCCTTTTTAATAATAAATGCCGGTAAAATAAAGCACTCTCCCAGGGCTCCAATGATATTTTCCCGGCCGGCCCTGATATAAAAGCCTTTAAATTGCTGGTTATATAAAAATAATCCAATAGTATAATTATATTTTTCATAATATACTTGATTATTTTCAACAGTTAGCATCTTCGTTTCAGGGACCTCACAGAACTCCTGTACCAGGTACTTTTGCTTGACTGAATCCTCCAGAACTTTCTGCCATTGCTTATCGGTACAATCTTTACCAGGATATACTCCCTGGCAGGCATATCTATCAAATGGTTTTAAGACATAATTGTCTTTATTATTTATGAACTTATTTATCTGTTCCGGTTTATTATTATCCAGAATAAATGTACATGGTATATATTTATTTATGAAATCATGTTCATCTTCTGTTAAAAAGTTTACTTTTTCCCGGTCTTGTAAGATAGCAAATAATAACTTGTTATGTACCAGTTGGGAGACAAAACCTCCTACAATACAGACATTATGATCACGATAAGCATTTACTAAATCAATTACATCATCAAACTTTTCAATAAATTTTCCGGTTGTAACCCGGCGATATATTAAATCAACCTGGAAATCATCGTAATAGAGTTTTTTCCCATCATAACTCAACTCCCGGGGGTCACAGATAATAGTATTAAAACCTCTTTCTTGAAATTTATTCTGAAATATTCCAAACTCACTTTCAACACCTTCTCCCCGGAAATCAACGATGGCTATACATGGTTTTTCTTCACTTTTATTATAATTTTTTTTATACTCATTATAATTATTTATAATAGCATCAACCCAGGAACCAAATAATTCCGGTATTTTTATATTATAATCTTTTTTCATCTCATTTAAAACAGATGATTGCAGAAATAAATTCTGTAAAACCCTTTCTTCATTCATCCCTGATGAGCCGTCGGTATTTAGTTCGCAAAATTTAAGGTAATCTTTCCCATTATAGAAGATATCAAATCTGGCCATGGGAAATTCTATCTCATAACCCGGGTCTATTAATATTAATTCCTCCATTACTGGTGTAAAATCAAAATATCCACGAAATTCAGGATCAACACGGTATTTTTTTATAACTTTCTTTAATATTTTGATAAATTTTTTACACACTACCTTGAATTTATCAAGGTCATTTTTATCAAATAATATGGGCTGATAAACAAAATCTATAGGTTCTCCTTCATATATAGCACTGGAATTATTAACTTTTTTTCTTATCTCAAGGTAATCCTGATAACATTGATTAATTTCACAATTATTTTCTATAAACATCTTACCACCTCCAGAATTTTATAAAATATTATTAAGAATGCAGAACTCCAGAGCCTGTTTTTTCTGGACCTGTTTAAGATTGTTAATGATAATCTTAGCGGGGCTCATGCCTCCTCTTACTAGATTTTCTATTTTATCCAGGAAATATCTTTCTTTAATATCAACACCTTCCCGGGCTCTTTGTAATAATAAATTAAAGAAATCCCTGTCAAAATTCACATTTGATTCATGTAAAAATTTGTTATAAAGCCAGTTTAAATTCTCTTCATTATATAAGATACCTTTCCAGAATAATATATAACCAAGACTGAAGGGATAGGGTAGTGAATCACCCATACGTAACTCAATATATTCCTTAGTTCGAACTGGTGGGAAAACCATGGTTAAGATATGACGCAGTTCTTCCATAGTATAATCCTGGGGATCCAGAATCTCCTTAAACGGCTTTTCAGCTGTATAGACCAGCTGTCCATCTTTTTTTACTAAAATGGGAGGTGTGTTTAATATAAATTCTGCATAAGCCCTGTAACCCTGATTGAATTTATTAAAATGGCAGCGCTGTCGGTCACAATTATCCCAGATTATCGACCTGATACTATCACTATCATTAATCTCTCCTTCAAAAAAGGGAGTATTGGCAAAAGTACTATAGATAAGTGGTGTCAAGTTATTGGCAACTGTAGTTTTTTTAATATAATCATCCTCGTCATGATAATCGATGCTGATATGAATCGATGCTGTCCCTTTCATCATATTGTAGGCAAATTTGCCTTTTTCCTGAAAATATTTATACATATATCTATATCTTTCTTTCGGCAGTAGTGGAATATCGTTAATCAAACTCTCAGGTTGATAACCAACAGCTGTCAGATAATAAGAATAATCCTCAAGGATGGGAATTATTTCTTCCAGAAATGAATAATATATTTCTTGAATTTTACTTACTTCAGCAAGAGGATTAATACTAATCTCAAATTGTCCCCCTGGTTCCAGAGTTATGTAGGATTGCTTACCATTTAAACCTACCAGGTATTCATTTTCATATACCGGTTCCCAGTTTCCATTAACCAGCATTGTTTTCAGTATATTTTCAATTCCCTTTTTTTCAAAAAAAGTAACAGCCTTCAGATCTTCTTTATGTAATATCAAGTGTTCAATCTCTATACCCAGTTTAAAGTCTGTTTTCTCTGCTTCTGCTTTTTTAAAATAATCTACCAGAATTTCTATCTGCTTTTCATAAAGATCAGACATCTTTTTCTCCTTTTTTATCATTAATTTTGGTCTAACAAAGAATTAATATTAAATGTTATATTTAAGTGATTATAATTATTTAAAAGTGTATTTTGTTCTTCTTGATTAAATACACCATTCTCTAAAAAATAATATATCTGATGAAAAACCCTCTTTGAAAACATAATAAAAGTATGAGTTCTGGGAACCACCAAAAAATCCTTCATATTTTCAACCCGGGCCCTATCAAGTGAAACTTTACCATCATCTTCTCCGGGAATAATCAGGGAATTAATAAAATTATAAGACCTATTACCTGTAATAATTCCCAGTTCAAAATTTACAGGCCCTAAACGGTTAGTTAAACTATTTTTATCAGTTGTTAATTGCTCTAAAACAGGACCTTTGAGCCATCTAAAAACAAACGTTTTATCAGCAATATCAGCTAATTTTGAGCCGTGATTTGGAGGAGAAAGCATTACCACCCTCCCTATATTATTTAACTGATGACTGCTTAAATAGTATCTGACTATTATTCCACCGAGGGAATGGGTAACAAAATTAATCTTTTTATTTCTGTCAGTACATTTATCCAGAGCTCTCTTCAAATAATGATCAGCAAGCTCCTGAATCTGGTATTCAGAAGATGGGTACTCTATATTTATAACCTGGTATCCTTTATTTTTTAAAAAAATTTCAATTCCTAACATAGATAATTTTGTTCTCCCCAGTCCGTGGACAAGAACAACATAATCACCATTATTACCTGCAGTTACCAGTATATTAAAAAATAGTACCAATAACAATATTAGTAATGTAATACATGCAAATTTAAACAACATAATTCACCCTTGTTAAAATAATGTTTATCTTATTATAACACTAACTATCACCTTTTTTAAAGGCTTTTGCCATATTTCTATAATAATGAAGAATAATTTAATTCTTTAAAATAAAAATGATTTATTGTATAATAAAGCAAAAAGGGAGGTATTTAAATGTATGTTGAAAGAGTTGAAAATATTGAAGAAAAAGACCTACATAATGGTGAAGAAATTATAAAAACACTAAAAAAGGTTTTAATCAGCGAAAAGGAAGGTGCTCCCAATTTTAGATTGCGTCATTTCACAATAAAACCGGGAGGACATACCCCCTGGCATTCCCATGACTGGGAACACGAAAATTATTTTCTCAGGGGGGAAGGAGTTCTGGTAACAGAAAAAGGTGAAACAGAAATTAGTCCTGACTGCTTTGCTTTTGTTGCTCCCGGTGAACAACATCAGTACAAAAATACAGGGAATGAACCACTGGAAATGCTCTGTCTGGTTCCAATTACTGAAGATAATCCGGAATAAATTTAACCGATAAAAGCACCACCATTAACATTGATCACTTCCCCTGTAATCCAGTCAGAATCTTCGGAAGCGAGAAATAAAGCTGTACCTGCTATATCACTGGCCTTACCCTGACGTTTATATGGTATTGTTGCCAGTAACCGTTCAATGGTTTCTTCATTAAAGTATTTCTCCATCAGGGGAGTGATTATCGGGCCCGGGGCAATTGCATTTACATTTACTCCGTATTTAGCCACCTGTACGGCCAGAGTCCTGGTGATTCCAATAATTCCACTCTTGGAAGCAGAATAATCTACTCCAACCGGTCTCCCAGTAACTCCGGAAATTGAGGCCATATTTATTATCTTTCCACTCTCTTTTTCTATCATGTGTTCTATAATTGACCGGGAACAGAGATAGGTTCCCTTGAGGTTAATGTTAATTAACTTATCCCACTGTTCTTCTGATATCTCCTGGATATCTCTGAAATTTGCAATACCTGCATTATTAACCAGGATATCAATCTGCTTAAATTTCTCAATAGCTATCTTAACCATCTTATCTACATCTGATTTTTTACTAACATCCATTTCTATAAACAAAGCTTTCTGGTTTAAATCAATAATTTCATCAGCAATTTTCGCACCCTCAGCTTTATCCAGGTCAGCAATTATTATATTAGCACCTTCCCTGGCAAAAGTTAGAGCAATCTCTTTACCAAAACCACTGGCCCCTCCTGTAATTATTACATTTTTATCTTTTAATCTCATATACTAAAACCCCCCTCTTCTTTTCCTGTTATCTCCTGAAAATTGAGATTAAATTTTTCTTAAGGTATAAATGAAATCTGTATTAATCAGGTCAAGCGCAACATCAACGACAGTAGATTCATAGAGAATTCCCCTGTTTTCTTTCATTTCATTGATAGCTTTTTCCACTCTTAAAGCCGGCCGATAAGGTCTGTGAGCCGTCATAGCTTCAATCACATCGGCTACTGCCAGTATTTTAGCTTCAAGATATATCTGGTTTGATTTCAGTCTCCGGGGATAACCTTTACCATTAATCCTCTCATGATGCTGATAAACAATCTGAGCAACTGGCCAGGGAAATTCAATATCTTTCAAAATATTGTAACCAGCTTCCGGATGCAATTTGATGAGATTATACTCTTCCTGGATTAATCTACCCGGTTTTGATAGGATATCTATTGGTACATTTATTTTACCGACATCATGAAGTGATCCAGCTACCCGGACAGCTTCCACTTTCTTATCTTCTAAACCCATCCTCAAAGCAATTTCCTGGCCCAGTTTACTGACATTTTCCTGGTGGCCAGCTGTATAGGGATCACGGTTCTCTACAATTTTACAGATAGACTTTATTCCCTGATTTAAAATTCTCTGTAACTTATTATAACTCTCTTTAACATTTTCTTCTGTTTCTTTTCGTTTAGTAATATCATGGACAATATGTAAATATATATTTTTATCAGCCAGTGGATAAATGGCTGAAGAAAACCACTTACCAAGTTTCCGGTCATAATACTCTTTTTCAACAATCTCTCCTTTTATAACTGCCTCTTCCAGTGGGCATTCTTCTATGGGATGGTCTACTCCGTGT
>JADQBU010000297.1 GCA_016278435.1 Halanaerobiales bacterium | reverse complement strand
TTTTAGAGATATTCTTGATCCGAAATTACAGACCTAATTAATTATTAGAGAGTAGGTGATAGACTTGGATAGAAAAAAACTTCTGGAATTAAAAAATTTAAAGACCCACTTTTTTACAGAAGAGGGAGTCGTTAAGGCTGTTGATGGTGTTAATTTTGAAATATACCCGGGGGAAACTCTGGGGGTTGTTGGTGAATCTGGTTGTGGTAAGAGTGTTACCTCACTCTCAATAATGCGGCTGATTGAATCACCCCCCGGAAAAATTGTTGAAGGTGAGATATTATTTAATGATAAAGATCTGACTAAATTGAGACAGGCTGAAATGAGAAAGATCCGGGGTAATGATATTTCCATGATCTTTCAGGAACCGATGACTTCATTAAACCCGGTTTATACCATTGGTGATCAGATATCTGAGGCGATACTGATTCATAAGGATGTTTCCAAAAAGGAAGCTATGGAGCAGTCGGTTGATATGCTGCGCAAGGTAGGAATACCACTGCCAGAACAGAGAGTTAATGAGTTTCCCCACCAGTTGAGTGGAGGTATGAGGCAGAGAGTTATGATTGCTATGGCTCTTTCCTGTGACCCCCAGCTTTTAATTGCAGATGAACCGACAACTGCACTGGATGTTACTATTCAGGCCCAGATACTGGAGTTAATGAATGGATTAAAAGATAAGTTTGATATGTCTATAATGATGATTACCCATGACCTGGGTGTTATAGCAGAAGTAGCAGACCGGGTGGCAGTAATGTATGCCGGTAAAATAGTTGAATATACAGATGTAAATACTCTTTTCAAGGACCCCAAACATCCCTATACCTGGGGTTTAATGGGCTCTATTCCAAGATTGGATAAGGAAGTTGACCGGCTGATAGCAATACCGGGAATGGTACCTAATCCACTTGATTTTCCGGCGGGTTGTAAATATCATACAAGGTGTGTTCTGGCTGATAGTAAATGTAAAAATAATGAACCAGATATAATGGAAGTAGAAGATGGACATAAAGTGAGATGCTGGTATCATGAAAAACTGGAAGAACTTAAGAAGGAAGAAGCATCTGCCTAAATAGTCTGGAGGTGAATTGATTGGCAGCAGAAGAAAAATTACTTGAAATCAAAAATCTTAAAAAATATTTTCCTGTTAAAGCAGGGGTTTTTCGCCGTACTGTTGGTTATGTTAAAGCTGTAGATGATATCAGCTTTTTTATAAAAAATGGTGAAACCCTGGGTCTGGTGGGGGAATCGGGTTGTGGTAAATCAACGACTGGTCGGACTATATTGAGATTACTGGAGGCTACCTCTGGAGAAATCTGGTTTGAAGGTAGGAATTTGCTTGATTTGAATAAAAGGGAAATGAGAAGCATGAGAAAAGAGATGCAGATTATTTTCCAGGATCCTTATGCTTCCCTGAATCCGAGAATGACGGTTGAAGGAATAGTTGGTGAACCCCTTGACATTCATAATCTGGTAAGTAATAAAAAAGAACGGCGTGAAAAAGTAAAGCAAATTTTAAAGAGTGTTGGTCTTAGTGAGGAACATATGAAAAGATACCCTCATGAATTCAGTGGAGGACAGCGGCAGAGAATTGGAGTTGCCAGGGCTCTGGCTGTTGATCCCAGCCTGATTATTTCAGATGAGCCGGTGTCAGCTCTTGATGTTTCCATTCAGGCCCAGGTCATTAACCTGATGCAGGACCTGCAGGCAGAATATGGTTTAACTTATTTGTTTATAGCTCATGATTTAAGTGTAGTTAAACATATCAGTGACCGGATAGCAGTAATGTATCTGGGTAAAATTGTTGAACTCTGTGAAAAAAGAGAACTATTTAAAAATCCTATGCATCCTTATACACAATCACTATTGTCAGCAATACCTATTGCTGACCCAACTGCCAAAAAAGATAGAATTATACTTGAAGGTGATGTTCCAAGTCCTGTTGATCCTCCTTCAGGATGCCGCTTTCATCCCAGATGTCCCAGGGCGATGGATATATGTAGTGAGAAGGAACCTGAATTTAAAGATTATGGGGATGAGCATTTTGCGGCCTGTCATCTGTTAGATTAATTCAAATAATTACGGGCCCTGATTATATTCGGGGCCTTAATTCATAAATTAGAAGGTGAGTAGTTATGAGTAAAACAAAAAAAGAATTAATCCTGGAAAATGCACGTAAAGATCCATTTTTAAAAATAGAAACAATTGCCCGCAAGGCGGGGACGACTCCCCGTTATGTGCGGACAATACTGTCAGAGGCAAATCTATCTTTAATGAATTTGCGTAAAGAATATGCCCGTAAGATGGAATATAAATATAATGGTGAGCCAGGGGAAAGATTATTGTGCAATTATTTATTAAATACTCCCTTTAATAATGATAATATTGAAAGAATAGATGAATCTGTATTCAATAATCCCGGTAATTTTATTAATATATCAGATATTGCCAATAGATATGAATTTTTATCATTTATACATAGATTGAACAGGGATGTCTGGTGTGTGAACACTATTTTAATAAGTAGAGAAATATTCGATATTGATAGTGGAATGGAATTAAGAGATGTTATAAAGGAGATAAATGATTTTCTGATAAAACATGAATGTAATATTTCTGATATAAGTCTTGATATAGATTTGACTTCCAAACAACTCTCTGGATTATTTCAAAGCCAGATTTTATCTCCACTTTTCAGTGCAAAACAGACTGTGGATTTTAAGATGGAATTAATGGTACTAATGTTAAGTTATTTCGATCCTCGTATAGTTTCATTATCATTATCATATAATAATGGCCTACTTATAGGTAGAAAAAGCATTGCTGGTTGAAAAACCTTACCTAAGTTTTCATTTGATGTATAATATTTTTAATAATTCCCCATAATAGATGTAGAAGTAAAATTTATAAGGGGGATTATCCAGATGGCTATTGATGAACTTACTAAGAAAGAGCAGATTATTAATTTTGCACAGAGTGATCCATTTTTAAAGATCAGTGATATAGCAGAGAATGTGCAGACAACACCAAGGTATGTCAGGACTATATTGTCGGAAGCAAATATTTCATTGATGAAATTACGGGAGAAATATGCCAGGAATATGGAAAAAAGGCTGGAAAATAATAAGTATCATGACTTACAGGCAAAAGTTAGTTTAAGAGAGGAATACAGTTATAATAATCTGCAGGTTGGGGAAATTGGGGTTGAGTCTTTTGCAGAGGATGTCTTTCCAGAGATCAGGAAAATTAAAGAAGACGATGAATTGATGAAAATCTTTCAGGTCCAGTATGTTGATGAGAGTCCTTACTGTATTCATGAGCTAATTACTTACATGGATAATGATATTAACAGAGAAAGGCTTAGAAATCTGGATTCTATATATGACCTACTGGGTAGAAAGGGTATAAACAGATTACAGTTTATGAGTAATGTCATCATAGTAGAGAAACCAAATAAGGATTATATCAAATATTTTAAGGATAGTGACTACATAATCGTCAGTAAAAGGACGGTTTTACTTAACAGGATTCCTATCGGTGTGGAACGGTTATATCTTAAGGGAGAATTGACCAAAATGGAAATACCAGGTGAAATTGTAATATAAAAAATAATATCAATTAATAAACCCCTGATCTTGATAAGGTCAGGGGTTATCTTCTGAATCCTGATTGGACGCAGCCAGATTTTGCTGTACTTCCCTTAAGAAGTATTTATTTATCTCTTCCTGGTTATTTTCTGGCATTGTTTTAATATGTAAGTCATGCTGGGAATAAGGGATTTCTATATCATTTTCATGGAATAATTTCCAGATATTTAAGAGAACAGTACTCTTGATATTATCAATTCCTTCGCGTGGATCCTGAATCCAGAACCGTAGTTCCAGATTTACAGAACTATTACCAAAATCTTTTAGTAAGCATACAGGTTCTGGCTCATCTAATATTCGACTATTTTTTTCTGCAGCCTGCTTGACCAGGGTCATTGCTTTTTCTACATCACTTTTATAAGAAATTCCTACCTGTGTTTTTATTCTGACCAGATTGTCACTGTAAGACCAGTTAACGACCTGTTGAGTTATAAAATTTTCATTGGGAATTAAGTATTCTTTGCCTTCCCTGGTAACAACCGATACAAATCTGGAACCGAGTGATTTTATCCAGCCGTAAACATTACCGGTTTCTATTACATCTCCTGGTTTGATAGACTTATCGAGTAAAATTATAATACCACTGACAAAGTTTGAAACTACCTTCTGCAGGCCGAATCCAAGCCCAACACCGATCGTTCCACCGAGTACAGCAAAAGCAGTCAGGTCTATACCCAGGCTGCTGAGAGTGATAAGAATCGCTATGGAATAGAGGCTAATCCTAATAATTTTACTGAGTAAAACCCGGGCAGAAGCTGTTAAATTTGGCTGTTTATCAACCTGATATTCAAAAAATAATGCAAGTTTCTGGGCGAGCCAGATAAATGCTATTAACAGGATACTACCTTTGATAACTGTCAGAAGAGAAATATGTAAGTTTCCACTGTTGAAAGAAAAACTGGTTAAAATTTCAACTGCCTGATTATAAGCACCGAGAATCTTCAGGGCAACAATTATCCAGATAAATCCTGCAAACAATCTTGCCAGAAATTTATTTTTAATAATTTTTGAAATAACACTGATAATAACCCAGGCTGAAAATAAATACAGACCGGTGACAATAATTTTATCAGGCAAAAATAAAATAAGTGATAAAATACTACCAATCCAGAGAAAGATAATGGTTAACAGGGGAAATAAGAGCTCAATTATTACATTGCTGATCAAATTTTGACCTGTGGGATCTAATTTATGAAGACTTTTTTTCAAAGAAGAACTGTATCTTTTTGTTATTATTTTAACTAGAATTAAGGCTAAAACAAGAATTAGCAACTGAACCAGGGTTTCAGTAGATGAAAGCTGAGTGATTACCCAGTTAAGCAAGTTATTAAAATATGTATGCAGGTGATTAAGAAGATCCATAATTTTTGCCTCCAATATATTTTTATGTCCCTTCAGATATATTAATTCAGGTAAATTGATAAAATTCCTGCAAATACAGTTAATTATTGTTTAAATGAATCTATTATATTACCATAAGGATAATACTTATACACATAAAGAACCCACCTGAAATAAATCTTCATAACGAAGACAGGTGGGTGACTTAAATATATATTTAAAAAATTAACATTCCGGACAGTGATCAGGTGGGCTTTTTAACTCCACTGCACAGACATTTTCTAGTGGTATAATTATTTTTTCAGCATATTCGGTAAAGACACCGTTTCCGGAACCATAAATCTCTATCTTAACTTTTTTCCCCTTGAATTCATATAGCTCCACAAAATCAGAACCAATCTTATGCAGACAGCCAGTTGCCTTTTTCATAAAACCATTACATTTAAACTCTACCGTAACTATCTTCTCTTCATAGCGCTGTTCCAGTCTATTCCTGAAACTCATCATTGGCTTGAAAGCCTGTAACTCGATTTCATTATTCTTCAGTTCCTGTTCCTTTTTTTCTTCCTCTAAGGCCATTTTTTAACCTCCCTTCGATCCAAGTTCACTAAAGATATGGATGCACAATTTTTTAAAATCCGGAAAACTGTTGTTAATAATTTAAATAAAAGGAAAAGCATTATGTTATAATATATGTTTCGCTAAAACAATTTGTGTAATAAAGATTTTCTGTTAATTATACTTTTTTGTAGAATAATAATATTTGATTTTGAAAACGAATTGACTTCCCTATTAAGATATGGTAATATAAAGCTGTAAAAAGGAATATGGCCTCATATAATAGTGGGGATAAGGCCCACAAGTTTCTACCAGGTAGCCGTAAACTACCTGCCTATGAGGGAAGTGTACCTAGGTTTCCGCATTTTATTACTATTTGGCAGAATAAAATGGCTGGTCCGAGCGGTACAATATACACCGAAGGGATAAAAGCCCAGGCGGGGAGGTTCTACTCTTAGTTTAAAGTAGTATCTTTCCACCTGGGCATTTTTATTTTTTTAGAGAGGGGTGTTTAGTTTGAAGGTAATGGTAATCGGCAGTGGAGGTAGGGAACATGCCCTGGTCTGGAAACTGAGTCAGAGCGAGAAGGTTTCTCAAATATATGCAGTTCCGGGGAATGCCGGTACAGGTAAAATCGCTACCAATGTAAATATTAGCAGTGATGATCTTGCGGGTCTACTTGTTTTTGCACAGGAAAATGATATTGACCTGACCTTTGTGGGGCCTGAAGCACCACTGGTAGCAGGTATTGTTGATACTTTTCAGGAGGCCGGTTTGAGAATATTTGGTCCAGTAAAGGGAGCGGCCAGGTTGGAAGGAAGTAAGGTCTATGCCAAGGGATTTATGAAAAAATACGGGATTCCAACTGCCCGGTATGAGGTATTCTCTGAACCTGGACAGGCAATAGACTATATTAAAAAGACAGGAGCCCCACTGGTAGTTAAAGCAGAGGGTCTGGCTGCTGGTAAAGGAGTTACTGTAGCCCGGACAGAAGCAGAAGCGATTAAAGCAGTTGAAAAAATTATGGTCGATGCCAGATTTGGCAGGGCGGGAGATAGGATTGTTATTGAGGAGTGTTTAGAAGGTGAAGAGGCAACTGTTCTGGCCTTCACAGATGGAAAAACAATTGTTCCGATGCTACCCTCACAGGACCATAAACCGGCTTATGACGATGACCAGGGTCCCAATACTGGGGGAATGGGTGCATATGGTCCGGCACCAGTAGTTGATAGTGAGATGAGAGAGCAGATATACCGGGAGATACTTATCCCCACCCTGGAGGGTTTGAAGAAAGAAGGAATCGTTTATAAAGGTGTACTTTATACCGGATTGATGATAGAGGCCGGAAAAATCAGTGTACTGGAGTATAATGTTCGTTTTGGTGACCCGGAAACCCAGGTTGTTCTGCCCCTTTTAAAAAACGATCTGGTTGATGTTGCCACAGCAATTATTGAAGGCAGGTTGGATCAGTTAGAGATAAATTGGGAGAATAAAAAGAGTATTATTGTGATTATGGCCTCAGGAGGATATCCAGTTAGTTATGAAAAAGGCAAGGTCATAACCGGTATTGAAGAAGCGGAGGACCTTTATAATTTAAAAGTGTTTCAGGCAGGTACTAAATTCGTAGATGGAAAATATCTAACTGCAGGAGGTAGAGTTCTGGGGGTCATGGCTACAGGAGATGAATTTAAGGAGATTATTGAAAGGGCATATGATGGTGTAGAAAAAATACACTTTTCTGACGCTCATTACAGGGATGATATAGGGTTTAAAGCACTGAAAGGAGTTGAATAATAATATGATAAAAGTTGGTATAATTATGGGAAGTGATTCTGACCTTCCAGTTATGAAGGAAAGTGCTGAGATACTTGAGAAATTCGGGGTTGAATATGAATTAACTGTAATTTCTGCTCATAGAACACCTGACCGGGCCAGTGAATATGCATTGACAG
>JADQBU010000314.1 GCA_016278435.1 Halanaerobiales bacterium | reverse complement strand
TATAAAAAGGAGATGGGTTTAAACGTTAGACTAATTTTAAGGAGGAATAAAAAAATGAACAAATCAGAAGAAAGAGATGTACAGATTTATAACTGTTCCTGGGTAGAGGTAAAGGAATGGTTAGAGGAAACAGATATCGCCCTTGTACCACTGGGAAGTAGTGAGCAACACGGGCCGTGTTTGCCGATAGGGATTGACTCCATGGCCGGTAATTTTGTTGCTCTTGAAGCTGCTAAAAAAGTCAGGGTTCCAGTGGCACCATTACTTCCTTATGGATTCAGCTGTTTTCATATGAGGCCTGAGGAACCGGGAACTCTAACTTTGAGAGATTCTACTTTATTTGATGTACTTTATGATATTGGTCGTAGTCTAATTTATCATGGTTTTAAGAAGATTGTTTATGTCACAGGCCATACTTCCAATGCACCGACTATGGACAGGGTAGTACGTGCTATTAGATATGATACAGGAGCCCTGGCCATCAACTATGCAGCCGATACCGAGGTTTTCACTGATTTATGTCAGGATTTAATCGATGCCCCGGATGAATTACCAGGATGGCATGCCGGGGAAATTGAGGCTTCAGGGGCCCTTTATTTTGCTGAAAAACACTGCCATATGGAGAGAGCAGATAAATACCTGCCCCAGAATCCCAAATGGATGAAAGGCGATATGAAAAAAGAGAGTGGTTCAGGATTTAGATTTAAATATCGTGACTATCCAATCGGTGCCGGTATGGACCAGTGGGAGTACAGTGAAGTTGGTATTATGGGTAATCCTTTACTTGCTTCCAAAGAGAAAGGTGAAAAGATCTATACCAGAATGATCAATCTCTTTGCTGACTTCCTTGAAGACTTAAAAGAGGTTGAAGTCGATGTTCATACAACCGATTTCCCGGAAAGAGTATAAATAAAGTCAAGTAACTTATCATTTACTTTTTCCATTTGATTTTAACTGATAATTTTACTGTAAGGGGTGATCAAAATAAATATTAGTGAATATTTAGCTGATAGAACTTCATTTACCAAGCCCGGTGAAAAACGGGTTATGATCGATTTAGCTGCCAAACAGAAAGATGTCATTAGTTTAGGCCGCGGTGACCCGGATTTAAGCACACCGGACCGGATTACCGAGGCCGGGATAGAGGCCCTTAAAAAGGGAATACTGGGTATACACAGTGGGCCGGACTTTATGAGTTAAGAAAATTAATCGCTGAGTATTATCAACAGGAAAAGGAAATTGAAGTGAAACCTGAAGAGGTCCTGGTTACAGTCGGGGCCCAGGAAGCAGTCTTTTTGACGATGATGACCATCCTTAATCCTGGAGATGAAATTATATTACCTGAACCGCGCTATACTCCCTATGATATGGCAATAAGTATGGCCGGGGGAGAACTGGTTTCGCTACCTACTTATGGAGAAGATGACTTTGTTATTCAACCCGATCTAATTGAATCAGCTATTACTGAAAAGACAAAGGCCATCTTACTTGTTACCCCCAATAACCCAACAGCTACTGTTATACCAGAAGAGACATTACGAAAGATAGCTGAGGTAGCAAAAAAACATAACGTACTGGTAATATCTGATGAAATATACAGTGGTCTTGTTTATGATGATGTTAAAGCACATAGTATTGCCAGTTTTCCCGGAATGAAGGAAAGGACAATAATAATTAATTCTCTTTCCAAAACATTCTCTATGACCGGATGGCGGATTGGTTATCTGATAGCCCCGGAAGAGGTTGTCAAATTAATGACAGAGATGAAAGCAGCAACTACAATCTGTGCACCCAATGTATCACAGCATGCAGCAATTGAAGCCTTCAAAAATGCCCGGGAAGATGCAGAGAAAATCGTGGAAACTTATGATAAAAGAAGAAAATTTGTTATGAAAAAGCTGGATGAATTCAATATTTCCTACAGTAAACCCAGTGGTGCTTTCTACATCTTTGCCAATATAAAACCTTACTGTAAAAATAGTACTGCTTTTGAGTTTGCCCAGGAACTTGTCAAGAAAAAGCAGGTTCTGATCTTCCCCGGTACTATCTTTGGTAAAGCAGGTGAAGGTTTTGTCCGCATATCACTACTGGCACCAATGGAACAATTAGAAGAAGCTTTCAACAGGATAGGAGAGTTTATCAAGGAAAGGGAGGAAAATAATGGATAAAGATAATATATTTTTTGCAGATGATAAAATGGAATCATTGCCCTGGAAAGGTGAAAATTACTGGGTTAGCCAGTTAAACTATGCACCAGGAATACAGGGAAATTTCAATAAACCTTTAGAAATTGTAATCCATGATTCAACTTTGCGAGATGGAGAACAGGCCCCGGGGGTAAGTTTTAGTAAAGAACAGAAGATTGAGGTTGCTAAAAAGTTGGATGAAATTGGTGTTCAATATATTGAAGCTGGTTTTCCGGCAGTCTCGGCCAGGGAACAAGAAACAATTGCAACTATCTCGAGTCTGGGGCTTGATGCTAAAATAACTTGCCTGAGCAGAGCTATGGAAAAAGATATTGATTTAGCGGTTGATGCTGGAGTCTGGGGAGCTATACTGGAAGTGCCTGTTGGGTTTCCCCGTTTGAAATACCAGTTCGGGTGGGAAGAAGAAGATGTTATTACCAAAACCATGAATGCTATAGAATATGCCGGCAAGAAAGATATCAATGTTATTCTTTTCCTGATCGATGCAGCCCGGGCCAGAGGTGAGTTTTTAAAGAGACTGCTGACCAAAGCAGATAACACCGGTCTTGTCAGTAAGATTAGTGTAGTCGATACTCTGGGGGCAGCTACTCCTGAAACTGTCAGTTTAATGGTCAAGAGTATCAAAAGCTGGGTTGATGTACCATTAGAAACCCATATGCATAATGACTTTGGTCTTGGTACAATTAATACCATTTCCGGTTTAATGGCAGGTGCTGAGTCTTTTTCCTGTACTATGAACGGTCTGGGACAGAGAGCAGGTAATGCTCCGCTGGAAGAAATTGTTTTTGCCTTAAAGCTTCTCTATGGTGTAGAATCCAACTTAAAGGTAGAGAAAATAAGAGAGCTATCCAGATATATTAAAGAATTAAGCGGTATAGATATGCCTCCTTATAAACCAGTCGTTGGTGAAAAAATATTTAACTGGGAAGCTGGAATACCGACAGCTGCCCTGCGTAAACTTCCTCTAAGTGTCGAACCTTACACACCTGATCTTGTAGGTGAAGAACATAGAATTATACTTGGTAAAAAAGCCGGTAAAGCCAACATATTATATAAACTGGAAGAATTCGGCTATGAAGCAGATGACGAACAGATTAAGACACTGGTAACCAGGGTAAAGGATCTGGCTATCAAGAAAAATGCTCCTCTAACAGATGCTGACTTCAAAGAATTGTATCATTCTCTTTAAGAGGTGTTAAAAATTGAGATATAAAGAATATGAAGGAAAAAAAAATATTAAAAAAATACGGCATAAAAACACCGGCAGGTGAAGTAGCAACTACCCCGGAAGAGGCAGCAGAGATTGCAGAAAGACTAAACTGTGAGGTTGTTTTAAAAGCCCAGGTTCTGGCCGGAGGTAGAGGACTGGCCGGAGGAGTTAAATTTGCCAGTAACGAAGAAGAAGCCCAGAAAGAGGCTAAAACCTTATTTGCAACAGAGATCAAGGGATTAAAAGTAGATGAAATACTGGTAGAAGAAAAACTGGCAATCAAAAAAGAACTCTATGTTTCGCTTATGTTAAACCGGGCTATTAAAAAACCTGTAATGATAGGTACCACTGAAGGTGGAATGAGTATTGAAAAACTGGCCGACGAAAAGCCGGAAATGATCAGCCAGATACCATTAAATCCACTGGTCGGGGTTTATGCTTATCACGGAATGGAACTTTTTAATAGGTTTGATCTATCTGCAGACTTACGCAAGAAGCTTGCCCGTCTTTTTGTAAACCTTTATAAGGTATTCAGAGAAAAGGAGGCATTTCTGGTAGAAATTAATCCTCTGGTTATCACTGAAGATGATGAAGTAATAGCTGCTGACTGTAAATTGATTACAGATCCAGAAGCAAGTTATCTTAAAAAAGGGGTATCCCCGCGATATATTTCTTTAGAAGGAGATATTGGTGTTCTGGCCAATGGAGCAGGTCTAACGATGACTACCATGGATGTAATTAAAGCATATGGTGGAAAACCTGCTAACTTCCTGGAAGTAGGGGGAGATTTCTATAAACGGGCCGATGAAGCCCTGGAATTTTTGCTGACTGAAAGAAAGGATCTCAAAGGCCTGATTGTGAATCTTTTTGGGGCTTATGCCCGTACCGATGTAATCATAAGGCAGGTTGTGGATGTTTTGAAAGAGCGAGATATTGATATACCTGTTTCCTTTAGAATCAGGGGAACAGGTGAAGAGAAAGCAAGAGAGATTGTCGAAACAGAATTAAATAAAAAAGTTCATTTAAATATTGAAGAAGCAGCAAAAGAATTACTGGCTTCAGTATAGGGGGTGAATAAATTTGAATCTTGATGGAAAACAAAATGTTTTAATTCAGGGAATAACAGGCCGGGAAGCAGGTTTCTGGGTTGAAAAGATGCTTGAATATGGAACCAATATCGTTGCTGGAACAAGTCCGGGAAAGGGTGGAACCAGTATAAGTGGTATTCCTGTTTATAATACAGTACTGGAAGCAGTAAAAAAACAGCAGGTAGATACAGCCATTCAGTTTATTCCCCCCAGATTTGCAAAGGCTGCTGCGATGGAGGCAATTGAGGCCGGGGTTAAACAGATTATTATTCTGGGAGATGGAGTTCCTGTCCATGATACCATGACGATTATTGCTATGGCTGAAACAAATGGTGTAACCGTTTTTGGACCAAATACACCGGGCATGGTTTTCCCTGGAGTGGGGTCGATAGGGATAATGCCCTGCTGGTTGGAACATGTATTTAATCCGGGCTCAATCGCTATTTTAAGTAGAAGTGGTAGTCTTGGGAATGAAATAAGTTACCAGGTTTCTAAATCTGGTTTTGGAATATCTAAATTTATCGGAATCGGTGGAGATGCCCTGGTAGGTACCACTTTTGCCGATGCCCTGCAGGAATTAGATAAAGATGACAATGTAGAGGCAGTTGTAATTGTAGGTGAACTGGGAGGTAATATGGAAGAAACTGCTGCCAGAATTATACCTGATTTAAGCAAACCTGTATTTGCCTTTATTGCCGGAAAAGCTGCTCCTCAGGGGGTACCCATGGGCCATGCCGGGGCTTTAGTGGAGGGGTCCTCCGGTAGTGCTTTTTCCAAGGTAGAAATACTCAGGGAACACGGAGTTAAGGTAGCAGATGTTCCAGATGATTTACCGGGGATACTTAAGGAAACATTAAGGGGCTGAATTAAATTGACGTATTCAAAAAAGAATTTATTCATTTTAATAGCTGCTGTTCTGATAATGCTATTTATTATCTGGTTACCGATTTCGGCCAGTACCGGTCTCACGGTTAAGGGAAAAACTGCTCTGGGTATTCTGGCTTTTGCCATAATATTATGGATGACTGAGGCTATTCCTTTTCCCGTGACCGGTCTATCCCTCGTATTATTTATACCGCTTTTTGGACTGGCTCCATTTAAAGAAGCAATTACTCTGGGATTTGGTAATTCCATTATTGTCTTTTTTATCGGTATTATGACTATGTCAGCTGCCTTGACCAGATCAGGATTTACCTACAGATTAACCCTGATTATTTTGCATAAAATTGGTTTTGATACTTCCCGTTTACTACTTGTCTTTCTTGCTATAGGAGCTTTTTTCTCCATGTGGGTTACCAATATGGGGGTGGCAGCGATTTTACTGCCGATAGCAGTGGAAATGCTGGAGAATTCCGGGAGGGAACCGTTAAAAAGTAATTTCGGCAAGGGTTTGATGATTGCCATCGCCTGGGGATGTGGTATTGGCGGCATGGGAACCCCGGTTGGCAACGGGGCCAATGTGCTGGCGATAGGTTTTCTCCAGGATATGGCAGGATTAAATATAACATTTATTGACTGGATGAAGGTGGGAGTGCCGGCAATATTGTTTCTACTACCTTTAAGCTGGCTTATTCTGAAAAAAGTTTTTCCACCGGAAGTTAAAACCTTACCAATCGATAAAAAATATGTAGAAGAAGAACTGACTCAGTTAGGGGAACTGACAAATAAGGAAAGAAATACTCTGATTTTATTTGGAATTGCTATTTTCTTCTGGCTGACAAATCCTTTACTTGAAACTTACTTTAATCTATCGATTCCCATCCAGGCAGTGGCAGTATTTGTAGCTGTAGCAATGTTCTTACCAACAATTGAGGTATTAAAATGGGAAGAAGCCGAAGAAATAGTCAACTGGGGAGCAATTGTCCTGATAGCAGGGGGTTTGAGTCTCGGTAATATCTTATATCAGACAGGTGCAGTAGGCTGGTTAGCCCAGACGTTTATGCAAAATATTGGTAATATGAATCTTGTTTTAAGATTTATTGCTATTGTTGCAATAGTGCAGTTTCTCAAGATATTCTTCTCGAGCAATACTGCAACCGGACTGGTTATTACTCCAATTATGATCGCACTGGCTCAGGGAATGGGTTTAAATGTCTGGCTGGTAGCTGGACCAGCTGCTTTAGCTATATCACTTGCTTTTATTTTAGTTCCTTCCAGTCCTACCAATGTTATACCTTATAGTGCTGGTTACTTTACGATGAGAGACTTTCTTGTCTCGGGAATCTGGTTGAGTTTAACAGGTGTTCTTACAATATCACTGGCTTTTATTCTCTTTGGTGGTTTATAGTAAAAGCCTTTATAATGGGATTTTTTAAAATCTAGACTTCAAGCAGGGGAGGTGATAAAAAAAGATATTCAAAAGTTTTATAATGTTGTAAATTTTGGAAATTTAACAAAAAAATGAGGGGGATTTAAAATTGTTAAAGAGAAGTAGTTTAATAATTGTTGTTTTAGCATTGACCGTTGTCTTAATTAGTGGAGCTGCACTGGCTGCCTATCCTGATAAGCCGATTACATTAATGATTCCTTATGGCGCCGGGGGTGGAACTGATGTAACTGCCAGAATGTTTGCCGATCCTCTGGAAGATGTAGTTGGAGTTCCAGTTACAGTTATTAATGTTACCGGTGGAGGAGGATGGAATGGCTGGTCTAAACTTGCTCATGAAGATCCAAACGGTTATTTTATCGGTTATACCAATGTTCCTAATATGTTTGCCGGCTATCTTGATCCCAAAATCGGGAGAAAAGAAAATTTAGAAAGCTTTACTCCCATTATTGCTCATGTTGTAGACCCCTGTGTCTGGGCAGTAACTCCTGACAGTCCGTTTAATTCAATTAACGATGTAGTAGAATATGCTAAAGAACATCCCAATGAACTGTCTATTAATGCCCATGGTTATGGTGGAGACGATTTCCTCGGTATTAAGCAGTTACAGAGCTTAACTGGTATCGAATTAAGAATGATCAATAATAACAGTACAAGTGAAAGTATTACCCAGATACTGGGTGGCCATATCGATGTACTGACAGCAAATGTAAGTGAAGTTACAAGTAAGG
>JADQBU010000251.1 GCA_016278435.1 Halanaerobiales bacterium | reverse complement strand
AGCCAGGAACTGATCACTGAGAAGAATAACGGGAATCTGATATTTATCGGCCAGATTTAAGGCCCGGAATGTTTGATAAAACGCATCTTCTGGATCCCGGGGGCTGATAACCATCAGGGGAAATTCACCCTGTGATATATTAATACTGAATAAAAGGTCACCTTGCTCCGTTCTGGTAGGAAGTCCAGTAGCCGGACCAGGCCTTTGTACATCAGCAATAACCAGTGGAGTTTCAGTTATCCCGGCCAGTCCCAGAGATTCAGCCATAAGTGAAAGACCACCACCTGAGGTACCTGTCATTGACCTAACTCCACCATAAGAAGCACCAAGAGCCATATTAATTGCACCAATTTCATCTTCCGCCTGCTCCACTGCAACATCTAGTTCACTCTGCTTGCCTGCAATGTAATTAAGAATACCTGTTGAAGGCGACATGGGATAAGCAGTATAATACTTAATACCAGCAGCCAGGGCACCAAGACCAATTGCATCATTGCCATCTATAAACAACTGATTTTTTACGGGGTTGAGATCAGGGCAATAATAATATTTATTAATACTATCATACCCCTTTTTCATCAGTTTTAGATTATCTTCAATTATATTCTCCCTGCTGAAAAACTCACTTATCACTTCTTCTATATTATCAGTATCGAGATTAAGCAACTTTAATACTGCTCCTGTAAAGATAGAGTTAAGTGCCTTCGGGTTAATATCACTGGCCATTTCTTTTGCGTTGACAGAAAACAATTGATGGTCGGTATCCAATTTGCCATCATATATGATTGCACTATTCTCAACCAGTTCATCTTTATGTCTTAAATAACTTTCTTCATTTAAAGCTACCAGAATATCTACTTTTTCTGCCGGACCGTGAATTTTTTCAGTTCCAATTCTGATCTTGACAAAGTTGTGTCCGCCCCTGATTCGGGACATATAATTCCTGGTAGTGTAAACATTAAATCCCTGTCTAAATAATGCCTTTCCCAGTAGGGTTTCAATAGTCTTCAACCCTTGTCCTGCTTCTCCACCAATCAGGATATTTAGATCCATTTTCAAGTCCCCCCTTTGCTAATTAGTTTGATCAATTAAACTTTGCTGAACTTATCTTTGGTAGCACCACAGATTGGACATACCCAGTCATCCGGCAACTCGGAAAATGGCGTGCCTGGTTCTATATTTGAGTCCGGGTCACCTTCATCCGGGTTATATATATAACCACAGATTTCACAATGATACTTGCCTTCAACATCTTTTCCGCCGGAATTCCCTTCATCTTCATGATAAATTGGAGAGCTTTTGGGAAATTTGCCATTTTTCACCTGATGATAATAGGAATAGGTTAATGGCTCCTTATCCACATCATAACTCCTAGCATTGACAATATCCGCAATAATAAGATTGTGGGTCTCTACTTCTACTATATCCCTAACTTCTGCTTCTATGTATCCCAGACTGTTTTCTTTAAGAACAGGCACATTGGTTTTTTCACCTAAGTTATATTCTACATCTTTAAATTTATTAATTTCGCGCCCACTGTTAAACCCAAATAGACCGATAAACTTCATGGGTGTATCCTTGGGTAGAATCGAGACAGTAAAAACTCCACCCTCCTTAATAAATTCAGTGGTTAGATTATTCCTGTTTGTACAGATTGTAATTGTAGCTGGATCAGCGCTTGTCTGTATGACAGAATTCAAAACACATCCGTTCATTTTATCTCCCTTTATCGATGATACAATGTAAAGTCCGTATGAAATATTATGTAATACTTTCCTGTCCATTTAAATACCTCCTTTTAGGCTTTTTAATACTAGTAATCATTATTAATAATTATAACGTGTAATTTTTTATTTGTCAAGTCCTCTCTATATTAAAATAAATGGGTTCTAATTTGCATTATTTTCTATGAAATCTTATAATGTAAGTTAGTAATAGTTATCATAACTATTAATAGTAATTTATTTATAAAATTGTCTGTTACGATTGCAATAATTAAATATAATAGTTTTCGACCGTTATTTAAAATTCTGGTTCCACTACTCCATTTAGGAATAATCATCATCAGGGCGCCTGCTGCTATCCGGGCCGGCAAATATACTCTACATTACCCTCCCTAAAGTAAAAACCAGGCTTCTAAGCCTGGTTTTTGTGTTTATGAATAAACTTGGCATATTTATTATTTACCTTATATTTATTCCTCATCCCGGCCAAGAAATTATGAATCTTACTCTTATAATCCTTTCTGGCCCCACCCCGGGGATATAACTCCTGATAAGCAGATAAATACTGGCAGTTATGGTTACAGCCCCTGTAAATATTCAGATCATATTTATAGGGAAGACCTTTTTTTTCAATTTATGTAAAGCAGTTTTAGCATTTATCTCATTTACTTTCATTTTAATCCCCTATTTCAATTGTAACCGGACAGTGATCAGAACCCATCACATCGGAAAGTATCTGGGCATCTTGAAGCCTATCTTCCAGACCCTCAGAGACAAAGTGATAGTCTATCCTCCAGCCTGCATCCCTTTCCCGGGCCCTGGTCCGGTAACTCCACCAGGAATACTCAATCTTATCAGGATAGAAATAGCGGTAGGTATCTATATACCCATGGTCTTCAAGTTTATCCAACCACTCTCTTTCGACAGGTAAAAAGCCAGAAGTATCCTTATTGGCCTGGGGATTTTTGAGATCGATCTCATGGTGGGCTGTATTATAATCCCCAAACATAATTATTTCCTGGTCCTTACCCCTTAATTCTTCACAGTAATCCAGTACAGCATCATAAAAGTCAAGCTTGTACTGTAATCTTTTCTTGCTTCTTTTACCATTGGGAAAATAGATATTGAGCAAAGTGAAATCAGGATATACAGCTATCAGCACCCTGCCTTCCCTGTCAAACCTTTCTATTCCTAAACCATGTATAACAGATATAGGTTCGTACTTGCTGTAAAGAGCTACACCACTATAACCCTTTCGTTCAGCAAAGCTAAAATATGAATAATAACCATTAATCTCTCTCAAATCATCAGTCACCTGCTCATCCTGAATCTTTGTTTCCTGCAGACCAATAATATCGGGTTGTTCTTCAGTTATCCAGTCCAGAAATCCCTTCCTTTTGATGGCCCTAATTCCATTAACATTCCAGGAATAAATCTGCATAATCTGCTACCTCCAATGATTGATATGTATTATTTAAAGTCTACTTTATTTCTACAATAATTGCAAGTTGCTAGATAGATAGAGCTAGTCATTTTCTCTAGTTTCTCTTTTTATAAAAGGACTCGGACTTATTATGTATTATATATTTATTATACATTTAAAATTTCGAGGTGATATTTGTTGAAAGGAAAAAGAAAAATTTTAATTATATCAATAGTAAGCTTGATAATAATTGCAATGACCGGTATCATAGCATATTACTGGTATAATAATACTTATTATGTTAGTACAGAAGATGCTAAAGTTGATGCCGATATGGTTTTCCTCTGGAAATCTAATTTAATTTTTATCTTTCAATAAAGACTAATATTATAAAAAACAGGAATAGCCCTATTTAAAAGCTATCCCTGTTATCTATTGATTAGATATACTTTTTGATTTCAGCCTTTTCCTGAAGTTTATCTACATAATTATCCCATTCCTTCTGTTTCTTATCTCCCATTAAAGTGCTTTTTATATCATCTTTTACTTCATCCAGTGGTTTAACAGCAGTTTCATCCTTATCATCTTTGAAATACTCCTGATTTTCATTATAATAACTTTCTATTTCTTCATCTCCAACACTAACATCAGCAAGAATATTTTTCTGTAAAATCGCAACTTTGGCGCCATTATCAAATATATATTCTTTAAATTCATCCAGACTATCATAACCCTGCTGTTGTAAATTACTTAATAATGCTTCATCGTCCAGTTGATTCTGTTCCTTAATCTGACTAACATAACTGGCAAAGAAGTTATCTTTTTCCTGGTCAGTAATATTGCTCTTCTCTGCTTCCTGGTTTAATAAGACCTGCTTAATTAAATCATCAAGTTTTACTTTTCTGTATTCATCAAGTAATTTTTCACCAGCTTCAGTTGATTTTAAAACATCTGCAAAATCGGGAATCATGTAAGATAAATTCGTTGTTATCTGATCAATACCGGCATACTTATTGAGCTGTTCTAATGTTAAATCTTCACTATTGACTGTTGCAACTATTTTACTTTCTTGACTTTCATCTTTTGTTTTATCGTCTGCCTTGATATAATTAAATCCAAAGACCAGAGCTACTACCAGTAATAATGGTAGTACTATTACTGCAACTTTTTTCATTTTATCTCTCCTTTATTATATGACTTTTATCATATATCTATTATATATGTTATTATATCGTCAAAAAAATAATTAGTCAAGCCGGCAGATTAATCTACCGGCTTCATTTAAGAACTTGCTATGAAGAAATTATGCTCTTTCTTTTTTAAGCTGCACACTTTCAGTAGTGGTCATTCTGTCCATGGCATTTTTAAGGGTCAGTACCAACCAGGTTATCATTAAAATGAAAGTAATACCCTCTGCTGTAGGAAAAGCCAGCCAGCTAGCCTTCAATCCAAAATATTTTCCCAGTAAATACATAGAAGGTATCAGGATAATTACCTGTCTTAAAAATGTAATAGCAAAACTCGGTAAACCTTTTCCTATAGCCTGAAATGTTGCTACGCCAATAATATTCAGAACCATAAAAAAATAAGAAAAGCTTACCCGTTTTAAAGCAGGTATCCCTAAACTCAATAGTTTGGGATCCTGGTTAAATAAATTGATAAAAGCCTGTGGGAAAATATGAAAAGCAATAAATCCTAGAGTCCCAAAGCCAAAGGCAGTTAAGCTTCCCAGTAGTATAGTCCTCTTTAACCTTTCTGGTTT
This sequence comes from Halanaerobiales bacterium, assembly GCA_016278435.1. Lineage (GTDB taxonomy): Bacteria > Bacillota > Halanaerobiia > Halanaerobiales > JADQBU01 > JADQBU01. Next base: position 2,695 of record JADQBU010000251.1, on the reverse strand, counting down.
TTTATATCCAAAATTATAACCTACCAGCGGCAGGTAACCCTGATTTAAACCAAATACACACATCAGGAAGAAAGACTGCAGTCTAAAAATTATTCCCATAACAGCGATTGCTGTTGTATTAAAGCTCCCTAGAATTCTGTTGATAATAATAACTGTAAAACTAAAAAGTAGTCTATTAACAACAGCCGGAAGTCCAATCTCATAAATTTCTTTAATAATTTGCCAGTCAGGTGTAAACTTTTTCAATCTCAATGTAATCTCATTTTTTTCGCTAAAAAGAATAAATGTAATAAACAACCCACCGACAAAGCGGGAAAATACAGTAGCATAAGCTGCACCAGCTACTTCCAGCCTGGGAAAGCCTCCGAGGCCAAAAATCAATAATGGATCAAGGATAATATTTAAGATAGCTCCAATTAACATCGTTATCATAGGAAGAAATGTATTTCCCTCTCCCCGTAATATATAATTAAAAGTTGTCGGCATAAAAGTTGCCAGGGACCCGATCAAGATTATTCTTATATATTGCTGCCCAAGGTCGATTAACTGAGCATCACTTGTAAAGAGATGGATTAAATCATCTGCAAAAAATATCCCGCCCAGCGCCCCTATGATACCATAGATTATAGCTATAAAAAATACATGTTCAGCAGCATTATTTGCCCGTTCCTTTTCTCCCTGTCCCAGCAATCTTGAAATTAAAGAAGTGGCTCCAACTCCGGTTCCAACCCCGAAGGCAATCAATATCATCTGAATCGGAAAAGCCAGTGACAAAGCTGACAGAGCTTCAGTACTTAAATGGCCAATATATATACTGTCAATTATATTATATAAAGCTTGAATTAGCATACCTATAATCGCTGGAGCTGATAATTTAAATAATAAAGAGCTGATCTTCTCCTTTCCCAGTCTATCTGATTTTCTGGTTACCTCCATTTTCACCCTCCTTTTAAGTGTTACTTATATTTAACACCTAAATTTTCTCCTATCTTTTTTATTATTTCTAAAAAAATTTCAATTTCTTCTTCTGTTAAATCTAAACGCACCTGTTTTTCGACAGTATCCAGGATATTAAATAGTTTATCTTTGAACTTATCAGCTTTTTCAGTCAGATATAATTTCTTTCTGCGCTTATCTACCTCATCAATTTCCTTGCGAATATATCCCTTTTCTCTCAATTTATTTAAACTACGACCTACCCCTGCTTTATCAAGATTATAGATTTCACAGAGGTTATGCTGACTTATACCTTCCTCTTCATAAAGGGCAATCAAGAGAAAAATCTGCCCGTGGGAAATACCATAAGGTTTTAACAACTTATCAAGTAAAGCAGCATGGGCTCGCCTGGTTATACTCAAATATTTTCCGATCGGTTCTTCAATCATAAGTAACCCTCCAACTGTAAACAATTATAATAATATATAGTTGACATGTCAACTGTTTTAATTTAAAAAATTTTAAAAAAAGGATAGCCGAATCAGAGCTATCCCTTTAGAATTACCGAATTTATATTATAATATCTATTATTTCTGACGGTGATTCTCACCCATACTACCGGTAAAATCAGTCTCTGTTTCCTCGGTATCTTCTGGATTATCAGCCTTATCGGTCATTAAAGAATCCACTCTGGTAACAGAACCAATGATTTCATCACTGTCTATATAGGCCTGCTCTCCTGTATTTCCACCTGTTAAAGTTTCTGGAACATCCTGGGGTGTACTTGAAGTTCCATACTGGGCAACATCCTGCCAACTGTCCTCCCCGTCATATTCTACTTTATCTGAACCATCATTAAATACCCAGTCAAAAGAAGCATAGGCATCACCCTCACTTAATGAAGGTCTCCGGTTGTCTTCAATCTCCTCAATCTCCTGGCATTTTTCACAAAATTCTGTTTCAGGTACTACCGCCAGCCTCTCACTCTTAATCTCTCTACCACACCTCTGACAGACACCATAAGTGCCTTCATCGATTCTTTCCAGGGCATTATTAACCTGGAGCAGTAATCTCAAGGTATTTTCACTGACTCCCCTGTCTAATTCCCGTCCAAAAGTATTTGAGGCCTGATCTGCTGGATGATTATCGTAAGAGGAAAGCTCTCCAGTAGATTCCTTTACACTTTCTCTTCTTTCATCTGAAAGACTACCTATCTCTGCTTCCAGCTCATTTTTTTCTGCAATTAATAATTTTTTATAATAACTCAATTTACTGTTATCCATGTTACCACCTTTCAGAGTTTATATTATTATTATTATTTCCCATAGCTGTTAGATTATAGAGTTATTATTTTCTAATTAATTTTTAATAATTAAACCTGCAGAACTGAAAAAAGCTTCTGCAGGTTTCTTGAACTAAATTAATACAATATTCTACTTATTAACTTTAAGAACTAAACCTGTATTTCTACCTCTATCCCCAAACCTTCCCTTTTTTTATTGATATGTGTTTCTATATCATCTGCTACAGCAACCGGGTCATCACCCAGGGCAACCTTACCACCACTTATACCTTCTAATTCCTCTGTCAATAATTTAACCAGTTTTTCTCCCCCGGTGACTGGTGGTGTAGGAGATAGATGGGTATAGAGTCCATAGGCTAGCGAAAACATTCCATCTATTGTAGCCTTCTGCTCCAGATACTGGGGAGCAGTTACAGCAACAGGTAAATCAGAGGTATCAACATCCAGATAATCTGC
>JADQBU010000133.1 GCA_016278435.1 Halanaerobiales bacterium | reverse complement strand
ACATCGACCAGTAGTATTTTATAACCCATTTCTGCCAGACCTGCCCCCAGATTTACGGCCGTTGTACTTTTGCCAACTCCTCCCTTTTGATTAACAATAGCTATTCTTTTCATCAAAGAGGTTCACCCTTTCTGGGAAGACGAATCCGGTATTCGATGTAATCCTCTTCCTCTTTTTTATCTACCTTTACCTCCAGACCCGTTTTTTTCATCTCTCTTATAGTCTTATTTAATGTATTAGTAAATATCCGTAGGTCTTTATATACTGTTACTACTTTCCCTTTTTCCTTTTCTGCTTTTTTTCTGATTTTTTCAATTAACTTCTCTGTCTCACGGACTGTTAATTCTTTATTTTTAATTTCCTCTATAATAATTAACTGTTGCTGCCTGTCATCAATCTTTAACAGTGCCCGGGCATGGCGTTCTGATATCAAGGGAGATTTAAGTTTCTCTCTCACTTCTGCAGACAAAGTTAATATTCGTAGCTTGTTAGCAATTGCCGACTGACTTTTCCCCAGTCTTTCAGCAAGCTCCTGTTGAGTCAGATCAAACTGGTTTAACAGGGTCGCGTAAGCTGCTGCTTCTTCCAGAAAATCAAGATCCTTGCGTTGGAGGTTCTCTACAAGAGCAATCTCAGCCGTTTCCTGGTCGTTGAGTTTTTTGACTATTGCCGGTACTTCCTCATAACCCAGATGTTTTGAAGCCCTTAATCTTCTTTCCCCGGCGATTAGTTCATATTCACCATCTTTTTTCCTGACAGTCAGGGGCTGGATCATACCATAATTTTTTATGGAATTTGCTAATTCAACAATATCTTCTTTATTAAAAGTACCCCTGGGTTGGTAAGGGTTGGGTTTAATTTTGTTGATTTCAATAGTTATTACTTCCCGGTCTGAGTCGCCCTCTGGTTTTAAAAACGGTATTTTCATCGATAAAACCTCCATAAGTTATATCTATATTATTCTTTATTAATAAATATTTTCCTGCCTATAATGGGCGTTTTTTTGGAATTCCTGGACGCCGCGGATAATCTCCGGGGATATCATTAATTTTTTTGATAATAATTATATTCCTCTCCTCTTTAAGACCGGGAACTTCAACAGGTCTTATCTGTTCAATTTCTCCCCCCAGTATTTTTACAGCCTCTCCGGCTTCATCCAGTTCAGCCTCGTAATCAGGACCTTTATAGAGAACTGCTCTCCCCTGTCTCTGGATAAAGGGTAGTGTATACTCACATAAAATATTCAAGGAGGCTACAGCTCTGGAAACTACCCAGTGAAATGACTCCCGGTAATCTTTTTCATTACCAAGTTCCTCCGCCCGGGCATGAATTACCTCAATCCCTTCATTAAAGCCCAGTTTATAGGTTAAAAGTTTAAGAAAGTTTGCCTTTTTTAGAACAGAATCTACCAGGACCAGATTCAGATCTGGATTTATAATTTTATATGCCAGGCCCGGCAACCCGGGTCCGGTACCTATATCAATTATCCTTTCACCTGCAGCCGGGGACAAAAAAGCAAGGGGTGCCAGTGAATCAAAAAAATGTTTACTTATAATTTCATGGGGTTCAGTAATGGCAGTAAGATTATACTTCTTATTCTCAGTCCGGAGTATTTTCATGTAATTCCAGAATCTTTCCAGTATCTCTTTATGGAGATTAAGTTTAAGCCCGGAAAGTCCTTCTTTCATCTGTTGGTCAAATTCACTTTTTTGCATCCTGTTTTTTACCTCGCTCCCTTTGTTCTAGATAAATCATTAAAACCGAGATATCAGCCGGAGAAACACCAGAAATCCGGGATGCCTGTCCGATGGATACCGGTCTGATCCTGTTTAATTTTTCCCGGGCCTCAATTCGGAGATTTTTGAGTTGATTATAATCAATACCTTCGGGTATAAATTTATTCTCCATCTTCCTGAACTGTTCAATCTGGGAAAGCTGTCTTTCTATATAACCTTTGTACTTAACCTGAATACTTACCTGTTCTACTACCTCAGCAGAATATTCAGGTAAATCCGGAGCAAAGTAACGTAAGTTTTCAAAATCAATTTCCGGCCTTCTCAGTAATTTAGCCAGGGTTGTAGGTTTACTTAATCTACCGCTCCCAAGTTCTACAAGTTTTTCTACAACATCTTCAATTGGAGTCACCCGGTAATCGCGGAGATACTCCAGTGCTTCATTGATCTGTTCTACCTTTTTCCTGTATTTCCGGTACCTTTCCTCAGATATTAATCCCAGTCGATAACCGATGGGAGTTAACCTTTGATCAGCATTATCCTGTCTTAAAACCAATCGGTATTCTGCCCTTGAAGTCATAATACGGTAAGGTTCATTGGTTCCTTTAGTTACAAGTTCATCTATCAATACCCCAATATATGCCTCAGATCTCTTGAGAACCAATGGCTCTTCACCCTTCAGGCTCTGAGCAGCATTTATTCCGGCTATAAGTCCCTGACCGGCGGCTTCTTCATAACCTGATGTCCCATTAATCTGTCCGGCCGTATAAAGATTTTTTATCGCTTTTGTCTCCAGAGTTAATTTCAGCTGAGTAGGGTCGATACAGTCATATTCTATAGCATAAGCAGGCCTCATGATTTCAACATTTTCCATTCCGGCGATAGTTCTGATAATCTCTACCTGTACATCTTCCGGCAGACTGGTTGAAAACCCAGATACATAATACTCATCAGTCAGCTCCCCTTCCGGTTCCAGGAAGATCTGATGGCGACCCTTATCGGGGAAACGGACTACTTTATCTTCAATGGAGGGACAGTAACGGGGTCCGATACCCTCAATATCACCACTGAATAAAGGAGTTCTGTCTTTATTATCCCTGATTATTTCATGTGTTCTTTCATTTGTATATGTCAGCCAGCAGGAAACCTGCTCCCTTTCGAAAGGAGGTGAAACAAAAGAAAAATTCAGCCCCTTTTCCCCCCTCTGTTCGATCATCTTACTGAAATCTATGGTATTTTTATTGACCCGGGGTGGGGTTCCTGTTTTAAATCGTCTCAGTTTTAATCCGTAATCTTCCAGGGAGTTTGACAGCTTATTTGCTGGATACTGCTGATTGGGCCCGGAGTTAAAAGTAGCTTCTCCAATAATAATTCTTCCCTTCAGAAAGGTACCGGTGGTTATGATCACCTGTTTACCTCTATAGCAAACACCTGTTTTGGTCACTACCCCTTTAACCACATTATCTTCTACAACAAGCTGTTCAACAACACCCTGTTTCAGATCCAGGTTCTGCTGTCTTTCAAGTAACCTCTTCATCCTTAGGTGATATTTTTTCTTATCAGCCTGTCCCCTGAGCCCATGGACAGCCGGACCCTTGGTTGTATTTAACATTCTGATCTGGATCATTGTTTCATCCATATTTCTGGCCATTTCACCCCCAAGGGCATCGATCTCCCGGACAATATGGGCCTTACCCGGCCCTCCCAGTGAGGGATTGCAAGGCATAAAAGCAACATGGTCCAGATTAACAGTTAAAGCAAGTACTTTAAAACCCATCCGGGCCGGAGCCAGCGCGGCTTCACACCCGGCATGCCCGGCACCTACCACAATCACATCATATTCCTTTGGATATACCATATTATAATCAACCACGGTTACTACTCCCCTTTTATCTTTCCCTAATACTTTTTGGGTTTTTACTAATAAACCTGTCTATTTTCCAAAATTACCATTCTGATTTATAAGGATTATTAACGTAAAATGACTCAAATTCCTCTATTTTCTATGAAAAATACAAAAAGTGGTTATTGACTACTAAGTGAAATTAAAATTTTTATTTAAAAAACATCTTTTATACAAAGCTGTAAAAAGAAGTATTGAGGAATATAGAAATTTTTTGTTAATGAATCTGTTTGAATGAATGATAAAAATAAGGCCAAATTATACGAGGTAATTTGCTGATTTGAATCAGGACGATTCATTAATCAGGAAGCCTTATTTTAGAATTAATGAAAACTAGATGAGTCAAAAAATTTCTTACTATGACGAAACTTTCCTTTTTACAGCTACTTTCACTTCCCTAAGCAAAAATCTGCAAATATCCTGTCTATAATATCTTCACTGACAGTCTCTCCCGTGATTTCTCCCAGATAATTAAAACAGTCCTTTAAATCTATAGTTAAAAAGTCAACAGGCAGGCCTTCTGACCTGGTCTCCTGAACCCTGTTTATAGCTTCCAGGGCCTCCTGCAGGGCTTGACTGTGCCTCAGCTTTGTTATCATAATACCCTCATCGGTATTAAAATCCCGATTGAATACTTCACTGATTATAGCATCTTTTAGCTCTTCCAGCCCTTTTTCTGTCTTAACCGAGATCCAGAGAACGGTATGTTCAGAGAAATATTCATTAACCTTCTTCTGTTCCAGCTCCCGGGGAAGGTCTGTCTTATTGATAGTAATAATTACAGGCTTGTCCTTAATAATCTCATATATCTTCAAATCATCTTCAGTGATTCCCTGACTTACATCCATCATCATGATAACCAGGTCGGCCCGCTTCAGGAAATCTCTGGTCCTCTCAACACCTATTTTTTCTACCATATCCTCGGTTTCCCGGATCCCTGCTGTATCTATTATCTTTAAAGGTATTCCCTCCAGGTTGATATATTCTTCTATAATATCACGGGTGGTACCGGGCACATCGGTTACAATCGCCCGCTGTTCCTCCAGAAAGAGATTCAATAAACTGGACTTTCCGACATTAGGTTTACCGACAATTACTGTTTTAATCCCTTCCTTATAAATTTTACCCTGTTCACTGGTCTGGAGTAATTCTCGAATCTCCTTTTTGACCCATTCAATCCTTTCTCCAACTTCGGAAGAATTGAAACCCTTGATCTCATCCTCCGGAAAATCAATGGAGGCCTCCAGATGGGCCAGTAATTCTACCACCCTGCCTTTAATCTTATTAATCTTCTCTGATAATTTACCTGTTAGATGATCAAGGGCAATATCCAGGCTCTTTTCTGTTTTAGCATTAATAATTTCAATTATGCTTTCAGCCTGAGCCAGGTCGATCCTGCCATTTAAAAAAGCTCTCTTGGAAAATTCACCGGGTTCAGCCATCCGGGCTCCGTTTTCCAGCATTAATTCCAGTACCCGGCGCAGGGGCACTACACCACCATGACAGTCGAATTCAACTACATCTTCTCCTGTAAAAGAATGGGGCCCTCTCATGACCAGAGTAATAACTTCATCAACGGTCTGGTCATCTGCAGGGTCAACTATATATCCATAGTGGGCAGTATAGCTACCGGCCTCTGCCAGTTTACCACCCTTATTTGCTTTAAAAATTCTGTCAGCAACCTGTATTGAATCAGGACCACTCATTCTGACTATTCCCAGACCGGAGGCAGCAGGGGGTGTAGAGATTGCCGCAACCGTGTCATCCTTTAAACCATTCATGCCTTGATCCCTCTCCTATCTCTATTTTGAATAAATTGGCTCCACCATCATAATCAGTTTATCCAGAAATAATTTCCTGATATTAAATAATTAAACCCAGCAGGGATCCCCACTGGGCTTTACTACAGAATTTCTACTTAATTATTATTTTCAATTACTTCAATCATTACCTTGCGGAAGGGTTCATCCCCTTCACTATAAGATTTAACCGGGGGTCATCCTTTAAAGCTATATGAATAATCCTTCTTTCATGAGGCGGCATCGGTTCTAGTACTACCTTTCTTCCCTTATTAACCGCCTTACGGGCCAGTTTTTTGGCTAATCTTATCAAAGTCTGTTTTCTTCTTTCACGATATCCTTCAGCATCAAGAAGAACCCGGAAATAACCATCGATCTGTCTGCTAATTACAAGTGAAGTTATGTACTGTAAAGCATCCAGAGTCTCACCTCTGTGGCCAATAACGATTCCCAGATCTGGACTCCTTAAATTATATAAAACCTGTTCATCGTTTGTTTCTTTCTCAACTACCTCTACTTCGACACTGAGTGTTGTAGAAGAGAAAACTTTCTCTAAAAATTCGTGACCGACTTTAACTGGATCAGGACGGTGTTTTACCTCAACCCGGGCATTTTTGTTACCAATTAAACCAAAAAGACCCTTACTACCTTCATCCAGTACAGTAATTTCAGCCTGGTCTCTGGAGATGTTCAACTTTTTTAAAGCAAGGTCAACAGCTTCTTCTACCGTTCTGGCTTCCTGCTTTATACTTTCCATTACTTTTCTATAGCCTCCTTAACCTCAGGCTCTCGAGAAAGATAATACTGCTGAGCAGCTGTAAATAACGTTGATGTCAACCAATATAAGAGTAAACCTGAGGGAAGTTGAAATCCTATAAAGACGATAAATAAGGGCATTATCCACATAATCATATTCTGTTGACTGTTAGAACTACCCTGCATCTTCTGGGTTATGTAGGTCTGCCCGAACATTGCTAAAGCATTGAGAATAACAATAGTAACATCAGGGTCTGCCAGTGAACCACTGGTTATATTACCTATCCAGAGAAAGGTTGATCCACTCAGAGCATCACCAAGACCGTAAATTGCCCGGTATAAAGGAATTAATATTGCCAGCTGTAAGATCATCGGTAAACAACCTGCAGCAGGATTAATATTGTTTTCTTTATATAATTTCATCATTTCTTCTTGCTGTTTTTCCTTATTATCCTTGTACTTGTTTTTAATTTTTTCCATTTCCGGCTGAATATCCTGCATAGACTTCATGGATTTTGTCTGTTTTGCCGTTAAGGGAAATAAAATTAACTTTATAATTAATGTAAAAATAATGATTGCCAGTCCATAGTTATGTACTATACCATTAAGAAAAACCAGCGCCTGTGACATTAAATCTATTAACCAACCAAACATTTATTTTCCTCCTATTCTTCTATTCCAAAGGGTCATAACCTCCCGGATTAAAAGGGTGGCAACGAATAATTCTCTTAAATCCCAGCCAACTACCTTTAAAAAACCCATATTTCTGTAAGGCCATTTTTGTGTACTCAGAACAAGTTGGGTAAAACCGGCAAGTCCGGGGGGTCCAGGGTGAAACAATCTTTTGATATAAATTAATAATTCCAATCAGTATCCTTTTCAATACGAAAATAAACCCCCTCTAATATACAATTAAACCTCTCTTGCCCAGATTCCTGCTTTTTTTAATAATTTAATTAAATCTGATTTTAGTTCCATAAAATTCAAATTAACTACCGGTTTACGGGCAATAATTATCAGGTCATAACCCTTGTTAATATTATTAACCTCTTTTGCTCAAATTAATTCCTTTAATCTCCTTTTTAATTTATTTCTAACAACTGCCTTGCCAACTTTTTTACTGATAGAAAAACCTACCCGGAGACCTTTATGCTCACTGGGTAGCCAGTACAAAACAAGATTAGGTGTTGCTTTCGATTTGCCCCGGGAATATACTCTTTTAAAATCACTATTTTTTTTCAGGGTATTCACAAAGAAAAAACCTCCCGGATACATTTAGGCCTGACACTACAACATTTTAAATTTATTATAAGCTATTTACATAGTTGAGTCAAGGATTTTTGCTTTATCCACAACAACGAAATACGTTCCTTCTTGTTGATAATTTGTTGAAAAT
>JADQBU010000043.1 GCA_016278435.1 Halanaerobiales bacterium | reverse complement strand
GTTGCTTTTGGAGCTGGACTAACATGGGCATCAACTGTTTTAGAATGGAACAGGGGAGGGGCATAGTCATGTTGATCAAAACAGAGATCTGTGAACTTTTCAATATAAAGTATCCGATTTTTCAGGGGGGTATGGCCTGGGTAGCAACCGGTGAACTTGCTGCTGCTGTTTCCATTGCTGGAGGACTGGGAATTATTGGTTCTGGTAATGCCCCGGCCGAGGTTGTAAGAGAGGAAATTTTGAAGGTGAAAGAAAAGACAGACCGGCCTTTTGGGGTTAATATAATGTTGTTGTCTCCTTTTGCCGAGGATATTATTGACCTTGTTATTGAGGAAGAGGTACCTGTAGTCACAACTGGTGCCGGAAATCCAGGTAAATATATAGAAAAGTTCAAAAAAAATGGTGTTAAAGTTGTTCCGGTAGTGCCTTCAGTTGCTCTGGCCCGGAGGATGGAAAGGGTGGGAGCCGATGCTCTGATTGCTGAAGGGCATGAAGCGGGAGGTCATATTGGAAGTTTAACAACGATGGCTCTTATACCCCAGATAGTAGATAGTGTCAATATCCCGGTGATTGCTGCCGGCGGCATAGCTGATGGCCGGGGATTTACTGCAGCCCTGGCTCTGGGTGCAAGTGGGGTACAGATAGGAACCCGTTTTGTCTGTAGTGAAGAATGTACAGCAGATAATAACTTTAAAAAAGCAATTATCAATGCTAAAGACAGAGATGCAGTAATTACTGGTAGTTCAACAGGGCATCCTGTAAGAAATCTAAAAAATCAATTGACCCGGGAACTTGAAAGAATGGAAAAAGAAGGTAAGACTAGAGAAAAGATAGAAGAATATGGAAGCGGCAGATTAAGACTGGCTGTTCGTGAAGGTGATGTAGATAATGGAAGTGTCATGGCGGGCCAGATTGCAGGACTTATTGATGATATTAAACCTGTTAAGATTATAATACATGATATTATTAAAGAGACAGCAGAAATTATAAATTCTAATAATAATTTACTTAAGGAGGAAAAATAATGGGTGATGAGATTGCCTTTATTTTTCCCGGTCAGGGTTCCCAGTTTGTGGGTATGGGAAAAGACCTGGTTGAAAATTATAATTCAGCCGCTGAATTAATGGATAAGGCTAACCATATATTAGATCTTGACCTGAAAGAAATATGTATTGAAGGTCCTGAAGATAAATTAAACCATACTGCTAACACCCAGCCGGCAATATTTTTAATAAGTATGATTATTAACAATCTGCTGGTTGAACAGGGAATAAAACCAGATGTTGTTGCCGGGCATAGTCTGGGAGAATACAGTGCCCTTGCTGCTGCAGGTGTCTTTACATTTGCAGAAGGACTAAATCTAGTTCGAAAAAGGGGCCAACTGATGGATGAAGCCCTTCCGGCAGGTATGGGTACGATGGCGGCCGTAATTGGGTTAGAACAGGATAAAATTTTATCAATTTGTAAAAATATAGATGGAGTTTGTGAAATTGCTAATTATAACTGTCCGGGACAGATTGTTATATCCGGGACTAAAGCAGCTATCAATGAGGCCGTAAAATTATGTAATAATGCGGGTGCAAAAAAAGTAATTGAACTTGATGTCAGTGGGCCGTTTCATTCATCTTTAATGGAACCGGCCCGGGAAAAATTGAAGTCTGAAATAGATAAATTATCGATGTCCAGTCCTGCAGTACCGGTGGTAGTAAATGCCTTTGCTAAATATACTCAAAAGGTTGAGGATGTGAAAAAAGCGCTTGTTGCTCAACTGACAAGTAGTGTAAGATGGTCAGAAAGCATGAAAAAAATCATTAATAATGGGATTAATACCTTTATTGAAGTGGGTCCAGGGAGGACATTAAAGGGACTTATGCGCAGGATTAACAGGTCAGTCCAGGTATATAGTATTAATGATTTAGCCAGTCTGGAAAAGGTATTGACCCAGGTCAAGGAGAGAGAATAAAATGATCTCACTGGATAACAAGGTTGCTGTTGTAACCGGAAGTTCAAGAGGAATAGGAAAGGCTATTGCCCTCAAGCTAGCCCGGTCTGGAGCAGACCTTGTCATAAATTATTCTTCAGATAATAATGGAGCTGAAGAAACTGCCGTAGCAGTCAGGGATATGGGCCAAAGAGCAATTACGGTCCAGTGTAATATTGCTGATTTCAATGATGCAAAAAATTTAATAGAACGTTCTGTAGATGAATATGGGAAAATTGATATTATGGTAAATAATGCTGGGATTACCCGGGATAAACTACTTCTTAGAATGAAAGAAGAAGACTGGGATCAGGTAATTAATATAAATTTAAAGGGTGTTTTTAACTGTACCCGGGCTGTAATCAGAAAAATGTTAAAACAATCATTCGGAACTATTATCAATATTAGTTCAGTTGTTGGAATTATGGGGAATGCAGGTCAATCCAACTATTCGGCTTCCAAGGCCGGTATAATTGGCTTTACTAAATCTATAGCCAGGGAGGTATCTTCACGGGGAATTACTGTAAATGCAGTTGCTCCTGGATTTATTGAAACTGATATGACAGATGAACTGGTAGATAAAGTTAAAGATGAGATGTTAAAAGCAATTCCTTTACAGAGATTTGGAAAACCTGATGATGTTGCTAATCTGGTGCTTTTTCTTGCATCAGATTTATCCACTTACATAAATGGGCAAGTTATCAATGTTGATGGTGGTATGCTAATGTGAAAGGGGGTGAAGATAATGAGTGATATTTATGATAAAGTAGTGAAGATTATTGTTGAAGAATTAGCAGTCGATGAGGATGAAATTACATCTGAAGCTTCTTTTATTGATGATCTGGGTGCTGATTCTCTTGATGTAGTTGAGTTGGTAATGGCTTTTGAAGAGGAATTTGATATTGAGATTCCTGATGAGGATGCCGAGAATATTGAAACTGTACAGGATGCAGTTAATTATATAGAAGAAAATTTATAAAATTTGTTTCAAAAAAAGGGTGACCCCGTTTTGAAGCAGATAAACGGGGTTTTCATCCCTGGTTTCTATATTGGGGGTAGAAAATTTTGAAACTAAAAAATTTAAGGATCGGTAATTTAATAGCCAGACTCCCAATAATCCAGGGTGGTATGGCCGTTAAGGTTTCAACAGCTCCACTGGCTGCAGCTGTAGCTAATGAGGGATGTATCGGTCTTATAGCCGGATCTGGAATGGGACCACTGGAATTAAAAGAAGAGATTCGCAAAGCCAGAGAGCTTTCAGATGGAATTCTGGGAGTTAATATTATGGTTGCTATTAGCGAATTTAAAGAACTGGTCAAGATTGCAGTTCAAGAAGGTATTGACTTAATAGTTGCAGGAGCCGGATTTTCCCGGGATTTATTTACAATTGGCAGGGAAAACAATATAGAAATTGTGCCGATTGTATCTTCAGTTAAGCTGGCAAAAATATCTGAAAAACTGGGAGCTTCCGCAATTGTTGTTGAGGGCAAGGAGGCCGGCGGACATCTGGGAACAGATCAGCCTCTAAAAACTTTACTGGAGGATATTGTTGAAGCAGTAAAGATACCTGTAATTGGTGCCGGGGGTATAGTTGAAGGCCAAGATATTGCTGAAGTAATTAACCTTGGAGCTGCCGGAGTCCAGATGGGTTCAAGATTTGTATTAAGTGAAGAGTGTGAGGTAGACTATGAATTTAAAAAATTATATTTAGAAGCCAAAGCTGACAGTACTGTATTAATTGACAGTCCGGTTGGCTTACCAGGACGGGCTCTAAAAAACGCTTTTATAGAAAATTTAAATTCAGAACAGGTGTTTACCGGCAAGAAATGTAATTATCTTTGTTTGAAAAAATGTTCGCGTAGATTCTGTATATTCAAAGCTTTAAGAGAAGCTCGTCTGGGGAATATGGAAGATGGTCTAGTATTTGCCGGGGAAAAGGTTCATTTATTGAATGATATATTACCCGTAAAACAGATAATAAAAAATTTAGTTGACCAGGTAAGTGATCTTTAGGGGGGGGATGGTTTTTATGGAAAAACGTGTAGTAATTACCGGTATGGGAGTAGTATCTTCCCTTGGCTTTACTATCGATAAATTCTGGGAAAATATAATCAATGGCAAATCAGGAATTAAGGAAATTACAAGGTTTGATACAGAAGATTACCCGAGTAAAATAGGTAGTGAGATAACTGACTTTCATCCGGAAAAATACATGGATGAGAAAGATGCCAAACGGATGGGGTTATTTACCCAGTATGCTGTAGCCGCAGCTCTGAATGCACTTGAGGATGCCGGGATAAAGATTAATGATAGTAATGCTGAAGAGATAGGAGTTTTAATTGGTTCCGGAATCGGGGGAATCGAGATACTGGAACAGCAGGTTATCAGATTACATGAAAGAGGCCCACGACGGGTTAGTCCTTTTTTTATTCCCATGATGATCTCAAATATGGCTCCAGGACAAGTATCAATATATACCGGAGCCAAGGGTCCAAATAGTAATGCTGTAACCGCCTGTGCTTCCGGTACAACTGCTATAGGGGAAGCATTTGAAATAATTAAACGTGGTGATGCCAGGGTAATGATAAGTGGAGGAACAGAAGCTGGAATTGCCACTTCAGCCATGGCAGGATTTAGTTCAATGAGGGCCCTCTCAACCAGAAATGAAGAACCGGAACGTGCCAGTCGTCCCTTTGAAAGGGATAGGGATGGATTTGTTATCGGTGAAGGTTGCGGAATGGTAATCCTGGAAGAACTTGATTCAGCTTTAAAACGGGATGCTAAAATTATTGCTGAAGTTGTTGGTTATGGTATGTCCGGTGATGCTTATCATATAACACAGCCAGCTCCAGATGGTGATGGTGCAGCCCGGGCAATGAAGATGGCCTTACAAAAAGCCGGTAGTAAACCTGAAGATGTGGGTTATATAAATGCTCATGGAACTTCAACCCCCTTGAATGACAAGTATGAAACAATGGCTGTAAAATCTGTTTTTGGTGACTATGCTTATAAACTGGCTATCAGTTCTACAAAATCAATGACCGGACACTTACTGGGTGCTGCAGGTGGTATTGAAACAATTATAACAGCCCTTGCACTTAATCAGGGGATCTTACCACCAACAATTAATTATGAAAATCCTGATCCTGAATGTAATCTGGATTATGTTCCCAATAAAAGTAGAAATGTAGATAATCTTGAGATTGCTATGACCAACTCTTTTGGCTTTGGAGGTCAAAATGCCTGTCTGGTTTTAAAAAGATTTAAGCAATGATTGGAGAAGGTGAGTTGTAATGAAAGATGGGATAGCAGGACTTGAATCCAGTTTAGGGGTTAAATTTAACCAGAAATCTCTGCTGACCAGGGCAGTAACCCATAAATCATACTCAAATGAAAACCGGAATTTAAATTTAAAAAATAATGAGAGACTTGAGTTTCTGGGGGATTCTGTCCTGAGTTTATCTGTAAGTACTCACATTTTTAAAGAATTCCCGGATTATCCAGAAGGTGAACTGGCAAAGATGAGGGCAGTGATTGTCAGTGCACCTGTTCTGGCTGAGAAGGCAAGAGAACTCAATCTTGGTCAGTATTTATTACTGGGTAAGGGTGAAGAGATGACCGGTGGTAGAGACAGAGATTCTATTCTGGCAGATGCTATGGAGGCTATTTTTGGTGCTATATACCTGGATAGTGATTTTACTATTGCCGCCAGATTTGTTCTTAAAGTGCTTGCTAATGATATTAAAGCTGTAGAAGAAGGCAAACATATTAAGGACTATAAGACTATGTTACAGGAAGTTGTTCAGCAGGAAAGTATTGAAAGACCAGATTATGAGGTAATTGAAGAAAAGGGACCTGACCACAATAAAGTTTTTACAGTCATGGCCAGTCATGAAGGTCGGGATCTTGGCCAGGGGACCGGTTATAGTAAAAAAGAAGCAGAACAGATGGCAGCAAAGGTTGCTCTAAAAAATCTGGATGAAATATAAATACTTCCGGGATGGTTTTAATATATATATAGTAAAATCATCTCGGGGGGGAGAGTTTCTTGAATAACTTTTTTAACAGAATAGGTAAATTTTTTATTAATTTAATGGTAATTTGTCTTATTTTACTGGTCAGTTTTCAGATTGTTTTAAAGAATGATTCAGCCTATAATGAATTAAAAGGATTGGAAAGAATGATTACAGGGGTGTTTTCTTCTGATAATAATCAGGCTGTACAGGTTACTGAGAGCAGATCTATAAGAGAACATGGAACATTAGTCGTTGACCTTATGCAGGACTTATCACTACCTGAAGTCTGGTTATTAAGAAATGGAGAGAGAGTCCAGAGTTTTGCAGATGGTATAGTCAGGGTTGAAGTTTATGATGGTGACCTAATTAGTATTGATGCCTCAGATTATCGCGGGGTATTATGGTTTGAAGTAACATCTGTTTCTCATAATATAAAAAACTGGAAACAGGGAGATCAGTTCAGAATAACTAATAATATTCTGGGACTGGGAGTAGCTGAAATTAATAGTAAGTTATAAAAGGAGTCATTTGTATGAGGGGTATCAGAGGTGCAATAACTGTTGAAAAGAATGAAAGGGAACAAATATTAACAGCAGCCGGTAATCTGTTGGAAGCAATTATTGAAGCCAATAATATAAATCGAGAAGAAATAGTCAGTATTATTTTTACCATGACTTCAGACCTGAATAAGGTTTATCCAGCTGTTGCAGCACGGGAACTGGGTTATACAGATGTACCATTATTGTGTTATCAGGAGCTAGCAGTTGAGAATTCTTTGCCCAGATGTATCAGAATAATGCTTTATATTAACCGGGATTGCGAACTGGATAAGATTAAACATATTTATCTAGGAGAAGCCAAAAAATTAAGACCAGACTTGAGTAGGGAATAGAAAGGAGCAAATAAAATGATTGTAATAATGGAATCATCGGCAAGGGAAGAGGCTATTAATAAGGTTACTGATCGGATTAAAGAACTCGGTTATGATACCCATCTTTCAAGGGGATCTAAAAAAACAATAATTGGTATCATTGGTGATTTAAACAGGGAAGAATTGATCGAATCACTTGCTGCCTATCCAGAGATAGAAAGGCTTGTACCAATACTGGAACCCTATAAACTGGCGGGTAGGTCTTTCAAGGATACAGCAACTGTCATAAAGATCGATGATCTCCAGATTGGAGCCGATAAAATTGTTATCATGGCCGGTCCCTGTTCTGTAGAGAGTGAAGAACAGATTGTTGATACAGCTATAGCTGTAAAAGAAGCAGGGGCCACTGTCTTACGAGGTGGTGCTTTTAAACCGCGCACATCACCCTATAGTTTTCAGGGTTTATATGAAGATGGTTTGAAGTTATTAAAAACAGCTGCAGAAGAAACCGGATTAAAGGTTGTTACTGAAGTAATGGATCCCAGAGATGTTGAGCTGGTTGGAAGATATACCGATATATTTCAGATTGGTGCCAGAAATATGCAAAATTATTATTTATTAAGGGAAGTCGGAAAAGCAGATAAACCCGTTTTAATTAAAAGGGGTTTAAGTGCAACATATAAAGAGCTGCTGATGGCAGCCGAATATATAATGTCTGAAGGCAATCATAAAGTTATATTATGTGAAAGAGGAATCAGAACATTTGAAGATTATA
>JADQBU010000072.1 GCA_016278435.1 Halanaerobiales bacterium | reverse complement strand
TTTATAAGTATAGCCAGTGGTAAGGGTGGGGTAGGAAAGTCCAATATTATTATAAACCTTGGTCTGGCCCTGGAAGAACTGGGAGAAAGAGTTCTTTTGCTTGATGTAGACCTGGGCATGGCCAATATAGGAGTTCTGCTGGGGCTGAATCCTGTCTATGATTTAAGTGACTTTTTCCAGGACAGATGTGGGCTGGAAGAGGTCGTAGTTCCCGGCCCGGGTGGTATCGATATTTTACCTGGAATTTCAGGAGTTCAGGAACTGGTTAATATAGGTTCCCGCAATATTTATAAGTTACTGGATGCTTCCTCTGGTCTGGAAGAAAAATATGATTTTATTTTGCTCGATATTGGGGCCGGTGGCAATAAAAGTGTTGTTAACTTTATTTTGGCTGCAGATGAAACAATTATTGTGTTAACACCTGAACCGACAGCAATTATGGATGCTTATAGCTTATTAAAAATACTTGATAAATATAATTTTAGCAATCAACTGGGTTTGATAGTAAACATGGTTAGTTCAATTTTTGAGGGACGCAGGGTTTCAGACCGGATGAGTGAGGTAATTGAGGAGTATCTTAAGTTTAATGTTAAAGTCCTGGGCTATATACCCTATGACCAATCTGTCAAGGAGTCAGTCAGGCAACAAAATGCTTTCTTAACCCTGTATCCAGATAGTAAAGCAGGTGAATCAATAATTAATATTGCTCAAAACATCTTTGAAAATAGAAAGATGAGTGATTCGAGGGGGATGAAAGGTTTTATATACCGGATGGCAGGGATTTTCAACCGGAATCTTTAACCAAACAGGGGGGAAGATTATGGCCCAGGATGATCCCAGTGATATCCTAAAAATAAACCAGAACATAAAGATTGAAGTAAAAGAAGGCCCCTATCAGGGGGGATATACGAGCAAAATAGCAGATATATTTTCTGATTCTATCGGGATTGTGACACCATATATGCAGGAAGAGATCGTATCCCTGCGCATCGGTCTGGAAATAGAGGTATTTTTAACCGGTGACCGGGCAGCTTATAGATTTGATTCCCGGATTGTAGACAGGAAAAGGGATGAAGTTCCTCTGTTGATAATAAGCCTTCCTGAAAATATAATCCGTATTCAGAGGCGTGATTATTTCCGGATCGATGTTAATAAGGGGATTAAGTATAGAAGAGTAGATGAAGACGAGGAATACAGAGAGACCACTACTGCTGATATCAGTGGGGGAGGAGTTAAGATGGCAGTTAATGAAAAGCTTGAGAATGATACAATAGTCGAAGTAAAATTAGATATTCCCGGTTTAAAGGAAATTCCTCTGCAGGCCAGGGTTGTCAACCAGTACAATCTACCTGGGGGCCGGGCAGTAGGCATTGAATTCACTGATATAAACATAAAACAACAGGATATAATTATTGGCTGGATGTTTGATTATCAACGAAATTTAAGGAATAAAGGGTTGTTATAAGTGAGAATGAAACTGGTTATAAGTTTACTTGCTGCAGGAATTTCTTACATCATTACTGTTCTTGCCTGTCTAATACTTCAGTTATCATTACTGGAAACCTTGACCAGGGGATTAATGGCCTTTATAACTTTTTTATCATTAAGCTGGTTGGTTTTAATAATTATCGAAGTACTTTCCAGGAGTGAAAAGAAAGCAGTTCAAGAAGACAGCTCTGAGACCACAAAAGAGGAGGAAGAAGATGGGTTTAAACCCATGCAGCCTCCCGTACTAGAGGTGGAAGAAGATGGAGAACAGAATAGAGAATTATAAACTATGGCAGCAGTATAAAAGGGACAAGGATCAGCAGGCCCGTCAGGAATTAATAATCATTTATTTACCTCTCGTAAAGTATCAGGCCAGCCGGGTTAGTTTGACTGTTCCTGATTTTATTGAGCGTGAGGACCTGGAGAGTTATGGGATAATCGGACTGATAGATGCCATAGAAAAATTTGATTACCGGCGTGGAATTGAGTTCCAAACCTATGCGGTTATTAGGATTAAAGGGGAAATTATTGATCATCTCCGGGAACTGGACTGGTTACCTCATTCTCTAAGGAGTGAGGGGAAAAGGATGATAGAAATAGCTGATAAGATGACCTCAGAACTGGGCCGAAGGCCGACTGTAGAGGAACTGGGGTCAGAACTTGATATCAGCCAGGAGAAGATTGAATCCTTATTTTATAAATTGTATTCCTCTAACTGGGTTTCACTATATGATGAATTTGATGGCCAGAGGATAATAGATAATCTGCTGGATAAAAAAAGCCTGAAACCAGAAAGTGTTTACAGGGAAAAGAATGCACAGCTGATACTGGCAGCAGCAATTGACCGGTTAAAGGAAAAAGAACGTCTGGTGATTTCTCTTTATTATTTTGAAGATTTAACCCAGAAAGAAATAGCTGCTGTATTGGAACTTTCTCCAGCCCGCGTGTCACAGCTTCACAAAAAAGCTATCTACCGTTTGCGGGGTTTTTTAAGCAGGAAAAAAGAAGAACTTGAGGAAGGGGGTTGATTATTAAAGATGGATAAACCGGTTAGAGTCGAAGCAAATGATAGACAGGAAGCATTACAGAAAGCCCGGGAAGAGACAGGCTGGAAACATGATGATAGTCAAATATATGTTAAATTAATCGAGAAAAAAAGAGGTATCTTTGGTTTTAAAAAAGACAGTATTTATGAAGTTGGTTTAAAAGAAGATTTAAACGGGATAAATAGATTAAAAGATGAAATAAGTGTGGATGGTTCTTACAGAATCAAAGTAGCTGAAAATGGAATCATGCTCAAGGTTGCCCCCCCTGAAGGTGATGGGAAACCGGTAAGTTACCTTAAGGTGAAAGAAGCTCTGGAACAGAAAGATATTACTGAGGTCGACTGGCAAAAAGTTGAAGAAACAGTTACTGAAACAACTGGAGAATATGTAAAGATTGCAGATAGAATACCGGAACTGGACAGGGATGGAGAGCTAAGAATCAATATCAGTGATGACCGGATGAAGGGCTTCCTTACTTATCTGCCTGCACGTGGTGGTAAAGACCTTTCTTTAGCAGAGACTAAAGAGGCTGTCAAGGAAGCGGGGATTGTCTATGGATTAAGGGAAGAGAAGTTAGAACAGCTGGCCGGCCGGCCTCAGGAGGTAGAAGACCTGCTGATTGCTGAAGGACAGGAACCTGTTCCCGGTAAGGACGGAAGATTGGTCTATCATTTCGAAGAAAATCAGGACTCAATCGGTACCGAGCGGGAGGATGGCAGTATTGATTTTTATGACCTGGGGATTGTAACAAATGTTAAACCGGGGGATGTACTGGTCACGGTGGAAGAGCCGGAACCGGGTATACCGGGTACAGATGTTACCGGTAGGAAAGTGAAGCCCGGTGTCTTAAAATCGCACAGCTTACCACCGGGTAAAAATACCGAAGCCCGGGATGAAAAAACACTTGTTGCTAAAATAGAAGGCCAGATAGTAAAAAAAAGAAACAGGCTAGATATCTTACCACTTTATAAAGTCAAGGGTAATGTTGATTTGACAACAGGTAATATAAATTTTGTCGGAAGTGTTCAAATCAATGGAGATATACTTGAGGGTTTTAAGGTTAAAGCAGGTGGTAATATTGAGGTCAGAGGTAATGTGTCGGCTGCCCAGGTTGAAAGCGGCGGGGATATTATCGTTTATAAAGGTGTCATCGGCAAAGGCAAGGGTAAGGTCAAAGCCCGTGGAGATATAAGAATTAAATTTGTTGAAAATGGAGATATAAATGCAGGAAATAATATATTGATCGCAGAAGCGGCCATGCACAGCCAGTTGAATGCAGGTGATAAAATAATAATTAACGGCAGAAAAGGTCTGCTTGTGGGGGGGACAACCCGGGCAGGTAGGGAAGTTGAGGCTAATTTAATTGGTTCCAGTCTGGGTACAAAAACCATAGTTGAAGTCGGGATAAATCCAGAAGTGAAGAAAAAAATCAGCAAGAATGAAAAGGAATTACAGGAAAGGCAGAATAACCGTCTCAAGGCAATCAAGGCCCTTAATCTATTAAATAAGATTAAAAATGAGCTGGGGGGACTTCCCCCGGATAAGCAAAAAATGTATGATAAACTTCAAAAGAGTAATCAGAAACTGGAAGAATTAATCGAACAGAATCAGAACAGGCTAGAGGAACTGCAAGAAAAAGTTGATAAGATGACTCAGGGGCGGATTAAAGTTAATAAGAGTATATTTCCCGGGGTCAAACTTGTTATAGGAAAATCACAGTGTACCCTGAATAAAAAGAAACATCATTCTGTTTTTATTGAAGACTATGGTGAGGTAAGACAGTTAACCCTATAGGTGGTGTTAAAAATGGGAGGACCATTTAATCCAAATACCTTGCTTCCCACATCATTACAGTTAAACAGAATTCAGCAGATAAGACAGTTGCACCCTCAACAGCATCAGGTACTTATAAACAGGGAACAGGATAATGAAAAAAAAGAGAAACAGCAGAGAGTAAATTCCAGGGATAAGACTGCCAAAACACGGATACAGAAGGAAAGTATGGACCAGAGGAATAACGGTTCAGGTAGAGATGCTGAAAACAGGGAAAATGAGGGCAATAATGAGGATAATAAACAGGACATAAAATTCAAAAAGGGACATTATCTTGATATAAAAGTATAGATGTTTTCTAAACGATGAAGATGATAACCGTGAATCTGCGAAAAAATATAAATGGAGGTGATGCTGTGGTTGTCTGGTGGTTTGCCGGGATTGGTATTTTAGCTGGACTGCTTACCTTGTTAATCTTAATCTGGAGAAAGAAGAAGAAAAATGGCAATAAAAAACAGGTTCTGGAAGAGATCAATGCTGAACTGGAAGATATTATCAGGGATTTAACTTTAAAGGAAAGAGAAATAGATAAAGTTATTGAAGAAGGGGATGGTGGATTTAGAGAGGCATTTACCCGCAGCCGGGAAACCAGACAAAAACCCAGGGATAATAACCGGAAGTATGATCGGGTATTAAAGCTGGTAAAAGAGGGAAAAGAGGTAGAACAGATTGCGGAGGAACTGAATCTGGGAATCAGGGAAACAGAATTAATAGTAAAACTATCACGGGGAGGTGAAAATCATGATCAGAGGACTCTATACAGCGGCTTCAGGTATGCTGGCGACAGGCAGAGAACTTGATTTAATCACAAATAATCTGGCCAATGTAAATACTACCGGCTATAAGAAGGTAGGAGCAACCAGAAAGAGTTTTTCAGAGATGCTTTTTTACCGTCTGGAAGGGGGGAGAAAGGAACAGGTACTTGGATCTTTAAGTTCCGGGGTGCAGCTGGCTGAAGCTTATACAGATTTTAAGAATGGAAATTTGCGGAAAACCGGAAACCGGCTGGACTTTGCTCTCAGGGGTAATGGTTTTTTTGCAGTTCAAACCCCCCGTGGGGTAAGATATACAAGAAATGGAAACTTCACTCTAAATGAGGGTGGCGAGGTTGTGACCAAGCAGGGGTTCCCGGTTTTAAATCAGGATAATCAACCGCTTAATCTGGAAAATATAGATGAGCTCAATATTGTTGATTTCGATGATAGAAAATGGCTGACCAGGGAAGGAGCCAATCTCTTCCGGGCTGACCAGAGAGCAGGCCTGAAACAGGCTGAAGATTATACGCTTTTATATGGTTACCTGGAGGATGCAAATGTAGATGTTATTAAGGAAATGGTTAATGTAATCCAGGCCAACAGGCTCTACGAAGCAAATCAGAAAGTTATCCAGGGATTTGACAGTACTCTGGAAAAAGTAGTTAATGAAGTCGGACGACTGGGTTAAATAAAGGTATATAATCGAGACAGCTGGACCTTTAACAGGAGGCTGTAATTGCTACCGACCGAGCGAGGTAGTAAATTAAACAAAGATAAGGGAGCTGAAAATTATGATTAGTGCATTATGGACTGCGGCTACAGGAATGAATTCCCAGCAAAAATATATAGATGTTATTTCCAATAATCTTGCCAATGTTAATACGACCGGTTTCAAAAAAAGCAGGGTAAATTTTGAAGACCTGATGTACCAGATTTTCAGACAGCCGGGCACACCAAATGCCCAGGGAGCCCAGGTGCCTGTGGGAATAGAAGTTGGACATGGGAGCAAGGTTTCCGCTACAGAGAAAATATTTACACCTGGTAATGTTCAGGCTACTGAAAACCCGCTGGATATCCTGATTGAAGGTGATGGTTTTCTGCAGGTAATGCAGCCGGATGGAACGATGGCGTATACCAGGGATGGTTCTTTGAAACAGGATAGTACAGGACGGATTGTAACTTCTGATGGGTATCCTATTCAGCCGGAAATATATATTCCTCAGGAAGCAACCAGTATTTCCATTACTTCTGACGGTATGGTTACAGCAAAGATTGCCGGCAGTAATGATCCACAGCAGTTAGGGCAGATTCAGCTGGCCCGCTTTTCCAATGCAGCTGGTTTAAATAGTATGGGTAGAAACCTTTATGGACCTACTGTGGCTTCCGGGGAACCGATGGTTGGACTGGCCGGAACAGAGGGTTATGGTACTATTGCCCAGGGTTTTCTGGAAATGTCCAATGTCAAGGTGGTTGAAGAGATGGTAAATATGATAGCTGCCCAGCGGGCTTATGATGTTAATTCCAAGGCTATTCAGGCGGCAGATGAAATGCTGAAGACTGCCAATCAATTACGCCGTTAAAGGTAGATGAAAGGTATATGATAAATTTCTATAGATTAATTACTTGTTTATTGATTTCAGTATTAATTATTACGCTGGCTGCAACTGCGGCAGCAGGAGAGGTAAAAATTGTGATACCCGGGCAGGTTAATGTGCAAGATCACCAGATAATATTAAATAGAATTGCTGCTTTTACGGGCATTAAAACCGAAAAATTAAATATTGACCTGGGGCGGGCCCCTTTGCCCGGGAATCAGCGCCATATTAGCCGTAACCTGATAAAACTCTATCTTAAAAATAATGGAATTGATCTAGAAAATATTAAACTGGTTATGCCCGAGATGATAGTAATTGAAACTGCCAGCCGTGTAATTACACCTACGAAAATTTCTAATTTTGCCCGGGATTACATTATGAGTAAAATTGAAACAGCATCCGGTCAAATTACGGTCAGGGTCATTTCCAATCTCAATCCAGTTACTATTCCTGACCGGAATTATTCCATACAGGTAGGCAGGTTTGCTGGCAATAAATTAATGGGGCGCGTTTCTCTACCTGTTGAAATCAGAGCAGGGGGAGAGGTTCTGCAGAGAATCTATGTGGGATTAGAAATAAAGTTGGTGGAGAAGGTTTATATCGCTACCAGGGATATATCCCGGGGTGAAAAGATAAAATCAGAAGATTTCCGGCCTGTTACCATGTCCCTCAACTCTATAGAAAATCTGGTTCTGGATCTGGAACAGCCGGTGGTCAAAGAAGGGGTATGCAGGTATCCCCTGCAAAAGGGAGAAGTATTAACATACAATCATTTACAACAACCGGTTTTAATCAGCTGGGGGAATCAAGTTCAGGCTGATGTGATTATAGGTAATGTCAGGGTCTCAACTGTTGTCAGGGCCCTGGAAAACGGGAAGAAAGATGACTATATAATGGTGGAGAATACTGATACAGGTTACAAATTTAAAGCCCGGGTGGTTGA
>JADQBU010000002.1 GCA_016278435.1 Halanaerobiales bacterium | reverse complement strand
GCTCTTCCGATCTTCTATAAAAGGGATTAAAGAAATACATGTCAATTTTGACCCGGCAAAACTGCTTGCCAGAGTCGATGGACATCAGGCAATTGCCAGAAAGGTAATTAATAGTATCCTGAATAATTATCCCTCGTTCCTGCAGAAAATTGAAACCGCCATAAAAAACCGGGATGCAGGCCAACTGGAGTTTGAAGCACACAGTTTTAAAGGAGCAATCAGCAATCTTGGTATTGATAAAGTCACAGAGACAGTCTATGAGCTTGAAATCATGGGTAAGCAGTGGGATTTACAGGAGGCTCCAGGGAAATTTAAGATTCTCCTGAAAATGATGGAAGAGTTAAAAGACCAGTTAAAAAATATTGATTTCAAAAAAACAGGGCCGGATAATTGATGATTTCCGGCCCCTTCTATATTATAAGGTGTGTGGAGAAAGCTTAAAAAGTTTCAAGATACTGATCAAGTTCCCACTGATGAACCTGTGTCCTATAGACATCCCATTCAATCTCTTTGGCATCTACAAAATGCTCAAGAACATGGTTGCCCAGTGCTGCCTTGATAATATCATCCTGCATTAATACCTCAACTGCTTGACAAATATTACCTGGTAGACTCTCTACACCCAGTTCCTTCATCCTTTTATCATTCATATCATAGATATTTTCTACAACCTCAGCCGGTGGCTCAATCTTATTTTTGATACCATCAAGACCGGCTTTTAACATGACAGCTATGGCCAGATACGGATTTGCGGAAGGGTCTGGATTCCTTAATTCCAGACGGGTACCTGTTCCCCGGGCAGCCGGAATTCTGATCAGAGCACTCCGGTTCCGGCTCGACCAGGAGATATAAACCGGTGCTTCATATCCGGGAACAAGTCTTTTATAGGAATTTATAGTTGGATTTGTGATAGCCGTTAAGGCTTTGGCATGTTTTAACAGCCCACCTATATAATAATAAGCGGTCTTGCTTAACCCCAGCCGGTCATCTTCATTATAAAAAGCATTTTCTCCATCTTTAAAGAGAGACTGGTGAACATGCATACCCGAACCATTTTCACCAAAGACTGGTTTGGGCATAAAGGTAGCATGTAAACCATGTTTATAAGCTAAAGATTTAGTTACAAACTTAAAAGTTGCAATATTATCGGCTGTACACAAAGCATCTGCATACTTGAAATCTATCTCATGCTGACCAGGTGCTACTTCATGATGAGAGGCCTCAACCTCAAAGCCCATATCCATTAAAGCCAGCACAATACTACGCCGGGCATCCTGCCCCTGATCGACCGGAGCCAGGTCAAAATATCCTCCTCTATCATGGGGTTTAGTGGTCGGGTCCCCATTTTCATCAAGTTCAAAAAGAAAAAATTCCGGTTCAGGTCCAACATTCATACTGTATCCCATCTCTGCTGCTTCATTTAAAGCCCTTTTCAATACATTCCTGGGATCACCTGCAAAAGGCTCTCCCTCAGGTGTATAAACATCACAGATTAGGCGGGCTACAGCTCCTCCGTCTTCCGGCCGCCAGGGGAAAACTGTAAAGGTATCAAGATCAGGGCGTAAGTACATATCCGATTCCTGAATTCTGGTAAAACCGTCAATCGATGACCCATCAAACATAATCTTATTATTAACTGCATCTTCCAGCTGTTCTACCGTTATCGCAACATTTTTTATAATACCCAGAATATCTGTAAACTGGAGTCGTATAAATTTAACATTCGTCTCCTCTGCTAACTTCAATATATCTTCTTTGCTATACTTACTCATTTAAAACCCTCCTGCCGTTTAATGTTACATTTAGTATAACTCATGTGAGGTTTAGTGTCAAGTATTTTCTCTAATTAATTTAAACCTCACATGTACCTCTTCTATCAAGCGGTATTTCTCCTGAAATTATCCATCTATCGACAAAAACATTACTTCTCTGAAAAAACTCGGTAATACAATAGACTGGATTAGAATATAATTTTAGGAAGGAGGCTAAATTATGTGCGGGATTGCCGGTTGGATTGACTGGGATAAAGATTTAACTGAATATAAGGATACTATCAGAAAGATGGGGGAGGTCATGCAGCACCGGGGGCCGGATGAACACGGGGAATGGTTCTCCCGGTATGTAGGTTTTAGCCACAGGAGACTGATCGTTATCGACCCTGAAGGCGGTAAGCAACCTATGATCAGAAAGGCAGGTAGTTATGAGTATGTAATCGTCTATAATGGCGAACTCTATAATACAGCTGAACTTCGGAATAGGTTAAAAGCTAAGGGCTATACTTTCAAGGGACATTCTGACACAGAGGTGCTACTTCTTTCATATATTGAGTGGGGTGAAAGATGTGCAGAATATCTAAATGGTATTTTCGCTTTTGTTATCTGGGACCAGCGCCGCAAACATTTATATATGGCCCGGGACAGAATCGGAGTTAAACCATTATTTTTCGTCAGACAGGAAAAAAGACTCCTCTTTGCTTCAGAAATCAAGGGTCTACTGGCTAACCCCCTGGTTAAACCAGAAATCAACCAGGAAGGACTGGCCGAGATTCTAATCCTGGGACCAGGTCGAACTCCCGGCCGGGGAGTATTCTCCGGAATAGAAGAGTTAAAACCCGGGTATTATCAGGTTTTCAATAAGGATGGGCTCGAGCAAAAACAATACTGGTCACTGGAAAGCAAACCACACCAAGATAGTCCGGAGGAGACAATTGAAAAGGTGAAATGGTTATTTGAAGATACAGTTGACCGGCAGTTAATATCAGATGTTCCAATCTGCACCCTACTCTCAGGTGGACTTGACTCCAGTGCTATTACCACAGTTGCCAGCAGTCGCCTCCAACAACAGCTACATACCTATTCTGTAAGTTACAAAGGCAATGAAGAACATTTCCAGTCCAATGATTACCAACCTGATTCAGACAGTAAATGGATCAAGGTGGTTTCCAAACATGCGGGAACCCGACACCATCCAGTTATCCTGGCCAATTCTGATCTGGTTACAGGCCTGAAAGCCGGTGTCTATGCCCGTGATCTGCCGGGTATGGCTGATATCGATGTTTCACTCTATCTCTTCTGCTGTGAGATTAAAAAGAATTTCACAGTTGCAGTCTCAGGAGAATGTGCAGATGAAATCTTTGGCGGTTATCCCTGGTATTATAACCAGGAGGCATTGAATGCAGATACCTTTCCCTGGTCCAGGAAAATCGAGGAAAGAATAAATATTTTTGATCCAGAGATTATTGACAGGATAAAGCCCAGGGAATATCTTAATCAGCGTTACCGGGAAGCCCTGGCTGAAGTTCCGCGGTTGGAGTGGGAGAAGGGGAAAGATGATAGAATGCGGGAACTTTTTTATTTAAATCTAACCCGCTGGATGCCGGTTCTACTCGACCGCAAAGATAGAATGAGCATGTATACTGGCCTGGAAGTCAGAGTGCCTTTCTGTGACCACCGGCTGGTTGAATATGTCTGGAATATACCCTGGGAATTGAAGAATTATGAAGATATGAGAAAGGGTATTCTGCGCGGCGCCCTGAAGGGAATTCTTCCCGAAAGTATACGGACCAGGCCCAAGAATCCTTATCCCAAGACCTTTGATCCCGAATATTTCAAGGCTACCAGAGACTGGATTCTGGAGATTATTAATGATGAAAATGCTCCAATCAAGGAGTTAATAAATATTGAAGTAGTAAAGGAATTAACCAGAGCAGATCAGGACCTTGACATCCCCTGGTTCGGCCAGTTAATGAGGCTGCCCCAGCTTTTTGCTTATTTAATCCAGGTAAATTTCTGGTTGGAAGAATATGATGTTAAAATTGTTTGAACCATAAATAAAGATCCCGGGATAACATAAGATTCCCGGGATCCTTTATTCGACTTTCTATCCTATTTATCAACAATTTATCATGGTTTTCCACATTATTTCCACAGATCAGGACATTATTGAGAAAGCTCACCAAGCAGGCGTTTACCACTGGTTGCCAGTTATAGATAATAAACTATTTTAACTTCACAGCCGTTCCATAAGCCAGAATCTCTGCAGCTCCTCCCATCACCTGGGAAGTTGTAAAACGGACATTAATAACTGCATCTGCTCCCAGTATTTCTGCCTCTTTTATCATCCGGTTTAAGGCTTCTTCGCGCGCTTCACTGATCATCTCAGTATACTCCTTTACCTCACCACCAACTATATTCCGCATGCCAGCCATAATATCTTTCCCTATATGCCGTGCCCTGATAGTATTACCCCTGACCAGATCAAGCAGTTGTTCTATCTCACGGCCGGGTATATTTTCTGTATTTGTTATAATCATCTCTTTTCCCTCCTTTCTTTTCTATTAATTTTAATATACGATTAATAAAATATATATATTAATTGTAACCTTATTGAGCTCAATTTATTACTACTGTCTACAGAAGGTTTTGCTATTACTAACGGAATCAGATTTCAGTTTGGTCACCATTTATAACAAGTCAACAGAATAATAAAACAGAATCATAGCAATAATTATTCGTCTTTTTCCTCAGATAACTTTATCTCCAGTTCAACCTGACCGTCAGCAGTAAACCCTTCATCCTCAGAACCCAGGTGCAATTCTGCCTTATTACTCTTTATCCAGTCTCCATCTTCATTTATCTCTACATTACCCGTAAGGGTCAATAACTGCTGCTGGTCATCATAGGTAGCAGTATCTCCCCTTAATTTTCTTGATTTCTGTTCGATTAATACGCCCTGTTCGGCCCGAAAAGAGTTATCATCTGTATACATCTCCAGATAGGGGGATTCCATTGTAAACTGTTCCCCTTCTTCTGGTTTATGATTCAGCTTTACCTCTTCCCTGAAAATATACTTATCTTCTTTCAGCCAGGCTGTCATCTCCCGGGAACTTACGGTACCATTTTTATAGTCAACAGCCACCCCATCCTGGAGAAAGGCCCTGTTTTCCTCCCTGTAATATTCACCCCTGGGAGCGGTTATTGTGTTTTCATCTTTAATAATTTTAACATTATCTGTTATCACAATCTTATTATTGGAATACTCCATATGCCCGGCCCTGATATGTACTGTATCTGCAGTCTGCGCAGAAGCCGGTCCGGTAATCATAATAAACATACAGACGATTAAAATTATAGTAACAACCCGGACTCTCCTCATTATATTTAATCTCCTCCAGTAAAAAATGATTAAAAATAACATATAATTTTTTTACAGTCATATTTTTATGACATTAAATAGCAATTAATCTGCCAGCATTTCCTTGATTCCCAGGTCAAAGATAAATGAGTCTTCCTCATTGCGGCCGACCCTGATACTCTGCTGCGGGAATAGATCTAGCTGGTAAGTAACCATAACCTGTTTCTGGATATAATCATAGGAAAAAATGAGTTCCCGGCAGTGAAATTTTTTCTTGAGAACAATATTTGCCCTTTTTAGCCTTTCATCCTCAGGCTTATCGTAATCATAGCTTATATTGTTTTCCAGATACCAGCCCCAGTCCCCCGGTATCTCATAAACCAGTTTATTATTCAAGAGTTTCATTCTCTTTTCATTCATATCATATCTGATCACTGTCTGCAGATTCCAGTTAGTCTTTTTAAGATTATTTTTCAATATAAGTTCTCTGTCAAACTCCTTTTCATTAAGGTCATAGGCAGTACCCATCTGCAGCGACCAGCCCGGAACCGGTCTAACACCCATAATTAACTCCAGTGGTAAATATAACCTCTCATATATATTATAGCCCCCTTCCAGCTCTAAATCAATCTTATTTATATTGTATCTTAGATTTGCTGTATATTCTTCCAGAGTCTCTTCTTGATCAAAATTAAAGGGGGTTTCCCCTCTAAATATATTTAATTCATAGCTATTAGTCAGCCTTAAATTATCGGTAAGATTATTGACCAGACTTAGTTTATTATTCCATGCCAGTTGATGAGGTTCTTGCAACTCTACAGTATTATATATTCTACCGGTCAACCTTTCTTTTACTTCCAGCCGCATACCAGGTTTTAAATCCAGGTAATTATCATAATTAACAACTGCCGAAGCACGCTTGCCTTTAATTTTAGAAACATCTTCGTAATAATTACCGGCCTGCAGGTTATATTTAAAATTACTCCCACGGGGATTATAGTAGAGATTCACTTCCGGCCAGCGGTAGAAACGAACCATATCTTCCTCATCAAACTGCGGGTCATACCTCTCCAGTAATAACTCAAGTTCAACTTCATCAAATTTCCTGGTCACAGAACCTTCCCCCTGCCACCTATCTTTACGGGGGTCATCATATTTCTGGAGAACCTCATATCTATAAAAAAGATCAACATCCCAGTCATCATTGGGCATATAATTAATATCTAGCTCTCTTCTTGTCTCTTCTACAGTTCCGTACTTGCGGCGCACATTAAGATCCCGGTTATATTCAGCTGACAGGTCAAGACCACTATCAAAACTTCGGTCAAAATTCAGGGTCATATCAATTTTCTGCTCATCATTATTGCTTTGATAATAATCATCATTAACAAAATAAGAATTAAGCGATATATGCTGGTTTTCACTCTCACTGCTTACATCCATAATCCCTTCCCAGCGAACTTTCTCATCATAATCAGAATAATTGAAGTAAGAATCAATATTCCAATTATCACGGTCATAGGTATAGGAAACCTCTGACTGCCAATTATCACGGTCATAGGTATAGGAAACCTCTGACTGCCAGTTGAAAAGGCCGGGAATATCTGTCTTATTGTCCTGAGTATAGTAATAAAAGTAAGCTTTTTGCTTCTCATCATAGAGAAAATGCTGCTTAAAACCATAACCTTTACCGGAGATAGTATAATAATCAAGGTAAAAGTCCCCAGGTAATTTTCTGGTTAACCAATAATTATAGGTCAATTTAACAAACCAGCCTCTCCGGCTGTCATAACCAAATTGAGGGACTATCTTCTGTTCGTCTTCCTTCAGTGATATATAAAGATAAGGCCAGTAAAATAGAGGGAGCTTACCATTCCACTCATAGAAAACAACATTATAGGCTTCAAGATAATCTCCTGGAAAAATAGTGATTTTTTTTGCCTTGAAAATATAGTGAGGCTCTTCGTAATCACAACCTGTAAAACCCCCCGGAAGCATTTCAATCTCCTCAGGAGTGGTAAGTATTTTTTCTGCACCATCTTTTAATTTAAGAGTAATCCTGTCTGCTTTAAAATAATACTTTTGATATTTGCCGCTCACATTATTAGTTATTTCAACTATCCCGGTATTCTTATCATACTGTAGATGCTCACCTTCAAGCTTTATCTCTTCCGCCCCGGTTGACAGGGTAAGTGGTGTTACTGTAACCAGAACTGTAATAAATATGAATACCGTCAATCCCGGCAAGATTTTTCGCAGGAAATTTTGCCATGATTCCCGCCAGAACAACAACATTACTCCCACCAGGCAGAACACAATATTGGGCAGCCAGGCCGCCAGTATTGGTTGTATAAAGCCATTGCGGGCAAAAGAGCGGCTTAGAGACAGGGTAAGATAATATAAAAATATGATTCCGACTGTTACCAGAATACTTCCCACCCGGCTATCCTTCTGGGTTAAACTGAGCGGTGTACCTATTAAAATAAATATCAATGCCGCCAGCGGCTTTGACAGCTTAAGATGATAATCAA
>JADQBU010000336.1 GCA_016278435.1 Halanaerobiales bacterium | reverse complement strand
ATCAGCTTTGCCTTGCGAGCAGCCGCTGTCCTGGTAATAACCTCCAGGGCATCACTGTTCTTAACCCCGGTTAAAACCGGCGCATTTTCCTTGATGATGCCAGACTTTTCCCGGGCAATATCCTTGATATCATCACCGAGGATAGCAGTATGTTCCAGACTGATACTTGTTATCAGGGAAGCCAGAGGTTTATCAATAACATTGGTAGCATCATATCTGCCACCAAGGCCGACCTCCAGGATGACGATATCTGGTTTGCGATAGGCAAAATATAAAAAGGCAAGTACGGTAACTACTTCAAAAAAACTGGGTTCTCCGATTTCAGGATCCCGGCTAATTTTTTCTACTACTGGAGCAATTTTATCAACTAATTCCTCCAGGTCAGAGGTGTTTATAGCCTTATCATTAATCTTAATTCTTTCATTAAATATATATAAAGGCGGTGATATATAGGTACCTACCCTGTAGCCGGCTTGTTGATATATACTCCTTAAAAAAGAGACCGTTGAACCCTTTCCATTACTTCCACCTACATGAATTACAGGTAGTTTCTTTTCGGGGTTGCTAAGCTCTGCCAGCATTGCCTCAACCCTGGACAGACCCGGTTTAAAGCCTCCATCTGTACCGTATTTATGTAAACTATCGATATATTCATAGGGATTCATTTTTTCATCTCCTCATATAATTAATTTACACCTTGCAAATATAGGAATATTTATTATACAATTAAACTGAAATGATTTTAAGGAGGAAGCTATGTCAATTTTACCGGCTTCATTATTATCACTGTTTATGGCTCAGTTCATCAAAATATTTACTACCTATCCCTTCGATTTTACCAGGATTGTAGGTTCGGGAGGAATGCCGAGTTCTCACGCAGCCTTTGTCTCTACCTTATCTACTCTGGTAGGTTTAAAATACGGCTTTAATTCCGACCTGTTTGCTATCGTTGCTGTTTTTTCATTAATTATAATCTATGATGCCAGTGGTGTCCGAAGAGCGGTTGGAGAACAGGCCAATGTTATTAACCGTCTAATAAAACACCTCGATATAACCAGATTAGAAAGAGACAAAGAACTGCTGAAGAAAGATTTAAAGGAATTAATCGGCCATACACCCTTTGAGGTACTGGCCGGTACCCTGCTGGGAGTAATAGTAGCCTTACTATGTATGCGTTTGTAAACCTCTCCACCCAAATCAGAGTAAAAAATTTTGGTGGAGTTTTCATGAGATTATTCTGTTAAATAAAGATTAGTTTATTATATCAGTTTTCATTATAATAGAGAAGCTAATGAATAAAATCAATCTTGATTTTATCCCCTTCTTTTATTTCCTGGTCAAATTCTGCTGGAGACCCATTAATAAGTAGGTTTACCCTCTCTTTAAGTTCTGGTGATAATTTGAAATTAATATAATTAAGTAAATACTCAACATCAATGTCCCGGGAATGGCAATTTATAACATCCCCGCCCTTGACCACATAACTACTACTTCTTTTCTCCCCATTTACCTCAAACTCCTTAATGTTTACAGGGATATCGAGAAAATTGCCATTAAAATTTATGGAAATGTTTCTTTCTTCATTATCCAGAATATCTGCCAGGGATAAATTTTTTTTGCGGTTTTCAATAATCTGTAATTTTACCCCTTCTTTGAGCGGCCGGTCCAGATCAACAATATTATTTTCAATATATTTATCTGTTAAATCTACATAAGCAATACTATCAATTAAATCTTCTTTTATCTCTTTACCCGGCTCGAATACCAGATTTTCCCCCTCCATTATCAGATAATCAGAAGTATACAAACTCATCTTTTCCCCATTAAGTATAAAATTAATCATATTTTGCTGGAGAGTATCTACAGGCATCTCCAGGATACGGGCTACCCCCTCCCTGATAGTCCCTGGTTTATTATATTTAATCACTGCCCCATCTTTAACAGGAGTATCTTTCTCGACGGGCTGTCCATTCTGTAATACCTGGGAAACAATCTTTACCTGATTTCCATTAACATATACTTTCACAGATTTAAAAATTTCCGGTGGTAAAATATCACCGATTACTGCCCGGGCATTTTTTCCACTCTCTCCCGGTACAAATTCAATTTCATCATCCTGAGAAACAGAAAAATCAAGTTCTGCCTTCTTTCCATTGAGCAGTATAAATCCGGGTTTACCCATAGTACCCTTGATGGTTTTTAGTTTACCGTTTAAGGTAACTGTCAAACCGCGTCCTGTCTTTCCGCGGAGTTCCTTGATATCAATTTCTGCTGCAAGCAGTGCATCAGAAATCGCCGGCTGATTAAGGGAGAACATCTGCAGTATTTCCCCATTTACTTTAATCTTTAAAAACACAGCTCTGCCTCGATTTTTATGTGAATTTACTGCAATACCAATTGGAGTCAGGGTCTGGGTACTATTAATACCATCTATCTTACCGGAAATATCCTTTAATTCCTCATTCCCCTTGATTCCAACCCGGCCTGCAGGTAATTTCAGTTCTTCCTGTAACTTATCTATCAGAAGTGGAGTTAAGGAACCACCACCGATGCAAATTACTGCCTGAGGAGGTTTTTTATTGATCTCAATTATTTCAGAGGCAATCAATTTAGACAGTTTTTGTACCTGTGATTCTATTACTGACAGGGCTTCCTCTCGTTCAACAGTAATTTCCTGGCCCATTATGTTCTGGCATTTTATCTGCTTCTGACTGTTTAAACACCTCTTTATCCTTTCAGCTGTATCAAAATCAAACAGATAATGTTCTGAAAGAATCTCGGTCACCTCATCTCCAGCCACAGGAACCATAGCATAACCAATCATTGCTCCCTTTCTGGTCAGGGCAATATCAGAGGTTCCGGCCCCGATATCGACCAGAGCCAGATTAAAATTATACATTTCTGGTGGAATGATAACCTCTGCTGCAGCAATCGGTTCCAGTGTCATATTTTCTACTTCCAGGCCTACCTGATTAATCGCCGTCAGCAGGGAGTCTATTACAATCCTGGGCAGAAAAGTTACTACCATCTCTACCTGAATTCTGCGCCCTCTCTGTCCTACCAGATTAACTAGATATAAACCTTCAAGTTGGTATTCTATCACACTATAACCGACAAAATGATAATCAGATGGTTTAATTTCAGCTTTTTCCCGGGCCAGTTCTTTCTGGGCATTCTGGATTGCTGCATATTCTAAGGCCTGAACATCTTCTTCAGAAATAACTTTTCTGGACTGAAAGTCGATACTTTCTTTACAGGTAATTGTCTTCAGAGCCCGGCCGGCAGCTGCTATTGCTACCTTTTTCAGCTTAATATCAAGTCTATTTTCCAGTCTCGTTTTCAATTTTTCAACCTGGTTGACAACTTCGGATACATTATGAATCTGACCATCCATCATGGAACGGGTCTTCTGCTCAACAACCTCGGAAGCAATTATATTATATACTGAGTCTCTGTATTCCATAACCAGTCCAATTATCGTTCTGGTTCCTATATCCAGGGCAAATATGAATTCTTCCTTTTTTCCCATCTATATCCCCTCCCGGGAACATTTTTTACTAGTTTATTTATATTTCGATAATAATCACAAAATCCCTGCAAAAAAGGGCTACATTAAGTAGCCCCATCTTTTAGATTTTATTAAAGTTTTCATTTTATATTTTTCTTGATTATAGTTTTTTTATTTTAATCTCTGAAAAAAATTTGTTCACCAATTCCTCTGTTACCATTCCAGTTTTAAAAAACTGGGTATTGGCCATCCCACAGGCCATACCGAATTTAATTACCTCAATCAAATCTAATCCTCTTTCCAGTCCGAGAGCACAACCTGCTACAAAGGCATCACCGGAACCTACCGTGTTTAAGACTTCCAGAGGCGATGGTAAGTAATGCAGAAAGTCACCATCAATTTCTGCTATACAACCTTTCTGCCCCAGTGTTATAACAGGAAGCTGTATCCCCTGAGCTTTTAATTTAATTAAAAGCTTACAATAATCATTTAATGTTCCAGGCTTTTTATCCAGTAAATTTTCTATTTCATCAACATTAGGCTTTATCATAAAAGGTCGTCCAATTATACCTTCCTTTAGATAAATACCACTGGTATCCAGAATGAATTTTTTATTTTTCTCCTTAGCTATCTTGATCAAAGTTTTATAAAAATCATCAGGTACACCCCGGGGGAGACTTCCCGAGGCAGCTATTATATTACACTCTTTAATAATCTCTTTATAACTACATAAAAACTCTTCCAGTTCTTCCTCTGTTATCTCCGGTCCCGGTTCCAGTATCTCAGTAGAAGTAGTATTTTTTTCATCCATTATATTTATGCAAGTACGGGTTTCCCCGGTTATATTAACAAAATGCTCCTCTATCCCCAGTTTTTGAATCTCTTCTCTGATATATGTGCCTGTACTACCTCCAACCAGCCCGGTGATCATAAGCTCTCCCTTCAACTGGTTGATAACACGAGCCACATTTAAGCCTTTACCTCCGGCAGTAGCAGTCATATCCCGGGGTCTATAAACTTTATTAATTTTAAAATCATCAACTGCATATACCTTATCCAGTGCCGGGTTCATGGTAATAGTTAAAATCATTTATATTACCCCTATCCTAATAAACCGGAAGAACCGCATAGGCGTATTTTAAATCTAATAATTTCTTTTACTGCTTCCTTACCAGCCCCGAGATAATGACGCGGATCACTTCCATCAGGATTTTGTTTGAAATAATTTTTTATAGCTTCCGCCATCGGTATCTTTAATTCTGTAGCAATATTAACCTTACAAATCCCACGATCAATGGCTTCTCTAACACTTTTATCAGGAACTCCGGAAGCCCCATGTAATACAAGGGGTATGTTAACCAATCTATTGATGGCGGCCAGTCGTTCAAAATCCAGCTCTGGTTCCCCCTGGTAAACACCATGGGCAGTTCCGATAGCTACGGCCAGGTAATCCACCCCGGTTTCTGCTACAAATCGCTGTGCTTCCTCCGGGATGGTCAAAGCTGCTTCCTTTTCACTTACAGTCAGTTCATCTTCGGTTCCCCCGATATTGCCCAGCTCTGCTTCTACCGGCACATCAGCAGCATGGGCTACTTTTACTATCTCTTTAACAGCCTGGACATTATCTTTATAGGGAAGTTTAGAGCCATCAATCATCACTGATGTATATCCATATTTAATACATTTTATTACAGTATCGTAGACAGGGCAGTGGTCGAGATGTAAGGCCACGGGAATATCTGCCCCCTCAGCCGCAACCTTGACATTTGCTGCGATATAAGGGATACCAGCGTGCTTAAGAGTGCCGGGTGTAGTCTGAATTATTACAGGTGAACCTTCTTCAGCCGCTGTCTCAACAACAGCCTGAATCATCTCCATTGTATGGACATTAAAAGCAGGTATGGCAATCTTTTTTTGCTGTGCTTCCTTTAATAAAGGAAGGGGATTAATCATTGGCATTATTATCACCTCAGAATTTTATTATATCTGTGTCACCCCTGAAAATTATTCATATATAAATTCATAATTTGCCTTATTAAGTCTCTGGTAAGTAAGCCTATCTCTCTGCATATCTTTTCTGGTAAAAAAGAAATAGGAAAAAACCTCCCACAACAAAACCCAGGCCCCGATGAAAAATCCCTCTGTTATAAATGACAAAAACTTGAAAGATGTAAGTTCCTTCTGCACAAAATAAGCGGTAATAATTAATCCAATGCCATAAATAGAATATTGTAAAGTATCTTTCCTGGAGTTTTTTTTGTTAAATGATAATAAAGACTTCCTGTAATCAAAATAATACTGTAAACTTTCTCTGCACTGCTCTTCCACCAGTGGCTGATAAATTGTTCTGGGCAGAAAAAAACGGATATCTAAATTAGTTGCTGCCGGTATCTCCTGTAAACAACTTTTTAGATAATTGTCCAGTTCGGGATTTAGATCCTTTTTATCATAAGGTGAATAGTCCCATTTATTAAAGATGTCATCATAATCTTTTATATTGATATTTACAAAATAAGTATTGGTCCTGGAATCATATTTATAAACGGATTTAGGATTTAGACATTTTTGTTTTTTCCTCATAATTTTCACCAATCTTTTATGTTACATTATTTTAATTAAAACTGTGATAGATATTCTTTATGAACTTCAATTAAATCTGCAGTCAGTTTCCTGGCAGTTTCCTCATCTCTCACAGAACCATCCAGCAACATAGCTTCTATTACCAGTTCTTTATCCCCGCTTAAAGCGGCTTCCACCGTTAAATCAATTACGGCCAGCCGTCTTCTGATAAATCCGGCAAGAATCTCGGGAAAATCGTTGATATGATAAGGATAAAATCCTTTACTGGTAGCAACTGCCGGTATTTCCAGAACAGCTGAATCAGGCAAATTTGTGACAGCTCTATTATTAACTGTATTAATATAAAAACTCTTTCTTTCATCAAAAAATAATGAAGATAACATCTCTACCAGCTGTTCATGTTCACCAGTAGATCGAGAAAACAATTTATGATCTAAAGCTACTTTGCCCAGCGCCCTTTCTTTCATGGTTTTAAATACATTTTCTCCACGTTTGATTACATCGTCAAAACAGAAGGCATCAACACCCAGAGTTTTTCCATAATAAGAACCATCAGCAAATCTTTCTGGAAAAAATTCAACTATATGACGGTCAAGTACTGCCGGGATAACACCATATTTTTCATAAAAACTCCAGGTAAAGGGGTTATCTAAATAGAGTTTTTCTTTTCCAACCCTTTCCTCTGATTCAACCATTGTTGGATTATAATAATCCCCTTGATAATCCATTCCCAGTAATTCTTTTTTCTGACGGGCAAGTACCTCATCTACCAGTTCAAAACCATTTTCCCCATTTATCTTTAAATCATAAATAAAGGTCAGGTGATTTAACCCCACTCCTATTGTTTTTAAATTATCAATTTTAACACCTAAAAAGTCAGCTAAATATTTTTCAACATGTATTAGCCCGTGACATAATCCTACTATAGGAAAATTGACTTCCCTCTTTACTGCTGATACAATAGCGGACATTGGATTTGAAAAATTATAGAAATAAGCTGAAGGACATAATTCCTGCACATCTCTGGTAATATCGATCATAACCGGTATCATCCGTAAAGCTCGTGAAATACCGCCGGGCATAGTGGTGTCCCCTACAGGTTGATAAATTCCATATTTTCTGGGAAGATAAACATCATTTTCCCAGGCCTTTCTACCACCTACAGCAATAGTAGTAACTACAGCATCTGCTCCGGGCAAAGCTTCTCTTCTATCTGTATAAGCAGTAATTTTTAAGTTACTGTTCTTTTCAGTCACCATTTTTTGGGCCAGTTTATTGATATAGCCTAAAGTTTCCTCATTAATATCAACCAGTGCCAGTTCCCAGGACCCCAGCTTTTCTTCAGACATAATAAAATCAGCGATCAAACCCTGGGAAAATACTGCACTACCGGCACCAATCAAAACTAATTTTCTTCTTTTTCCCATAATGTCACCTTCTCTTTCCTGGTTCGTTCAGAAGTAAATTTCTTAATCTTAAACTTTTAAAATACCACCTTTATCTGCAGAAGTCGCCAGTTTAGAATATATGGCCAGATAACCTTTTTTGAATTTGGGCTCCGGTAATCTCCACTCTTTTAAC
>JADQBU010000295.1 GCA_016278435.1 Halanaerobiales bacterium | reverse complement strand
GAATGGTCGATGCGTCAGATAATGTAGAAGATGGTAAGATTGAAATTGTCGGTCCTGATGTTGATGATGTAGAAGCCGGATCTCAGTTACCACTGGGAATCGTTGTTGAAGTTTACGGTAGAGATATGCAGGATGACTTTGAACCTGTTCTGGAAAGAATGATTCATACCTATGTTAATGAAGCTTCCGGCCTCTGGCATAACGGCCAGCGTGATGTTAACTGGTTAAGAATGTCAAAGAGTGGGAAAGGTAATGGACTGCAGATCAAACATATAGGTGATATACTCCATGCCCGCCTCCATCAGGAATACGGAGCCGTGGCTGACAAGGTTCAGGTTACACTCTATACCGATGAGGAGAAATGTCTGGAATGGCGGGAAAAAGCCAGGGAATCATATGACAAGAGAGATGAAAGAATCATGGGTATGAAGGATACCTCAGTTGAAACTTTCTATTCCTGTGTACTCTGTCAGAGTTTTGCTCCCAACCATGTTTGTGTTATCACTCCAGAACGTTCAGGACTCTGTGGAGGATATACCTGGCTTGATGCCAAGGCCAACTATCAGATTATACCTACAGGACCTAATCAGCCGATTGAAAAGGGTAAAACATTGGATGAAACCCTCGGCCAGTGGCAGGGAGTTAATGAGTACCTGGAAGAAGCTTCCAGGGGTAATCTGACAAGATTTAGTGCCTATTCCATGATCCATGATCCCATGACCTCCTGTGGCTGCTTCGAATGTATCGCCGTAATATTACCGATGGCCAATGGAGTTATGATTGTTCCCCGTGAATTTACTGGAATGACTCCATCCGGTATGAAGTTCTCAACTCTGGCCGGGCAGATAGGCGGCGGGGTTCAGACTCCAGGATTTATTGGTCATTCCAAGTTATATATCTATAGTAATAAGTTTATCAGTGCAGATGGCGGGTTCCAGAGAATTGCCTGGATGCCGAAGATGCTGAAGGACGAGATTGCTGACAGGTTAAATGAAAGAGCTGCTAAAGAGGGATTTGAAGATTTTGTCAGTATGATTGCTGATGAAGAAATAGCAACTACTGAAGACGAAGTGCTCGCATATATGCAGGAAGTCGGTCATCCGGCCCTGGAATTGGATCCAATGATGTAAATTGATTCGGTATAATAATTGAAATGGAGGGATAGTAAAATATGGCTTTAACTGCAATGGACATTTATAAGCTATTACCCAAAACTAACTGTGGGGACTGTGGTACACCTACCTGTCTGGCTTTTGCCATGCAGCTGGCAAATAAGAATGCTTCTCTCGATGATTGTCCCCATGCTTCAGATGAGGCCAAAGATACTCTGGCCAGTGCCTCTCAGCCGCCAGTCCGCCTGATCAAGGTCGGTGCTGGTGATAAGGAGATTGAAATCGGAAATGAGACTGTTATGTTCCGCCATGAAGAAACATTTCATCATGCCTGCGGTCTGGCTGTCCAGATTTCCGATGAGCTGAGTGACGAAGAAGCAGATAAAGAGATTGAAAAGATAAACAACCTCTGGTTTGAAAGAGTAGGGGAAATGATCGGTGTTGAACTGATTGCCATCAAAGAAACCAGTAGAGATGCTGAACAGTTTGCAGGTGTCGTCAAAAAAGTTGTTGAAGATTCAAAACAGGCTCCAGTATTGATGAGCTATAATCCAGAAATAATTGGAAAAGCATTTGAACTGGTATCTGGACTGGCAGAGGCGAAGCCTCTAATCTATGCAGCTAATGAAGACAATTATGAGCAAATGGTTGAGATAGCTAAAAAACATGATGTTGCTCTGGTCGCTTATGCGGAAGGGCTGGAAGCCCTGGCAGATCTCACCGCTAAAATTGCTGACCTGGACTTTAAAAACATTGTACTTGATTCCGGCAGCAGGGATGCTCTGGATGTATTGAATGATACTACCCAGATCCGTAGACAGGGTCTGAAGAATAACTTCCGTCCACTGGGGTATCCTACCATCGCTTTTGCCACAGAAGATGATAAAGAAGAGGTAGTTGTTAAAGCAAGTACCTATGTAGCAAAATATGCTGGTATTGTGGTAATCAAAGGGGATGAGCCGTGGCAGGTATTACCACTTCTGGCTCTGAGACAGAATATTTACACTGACCCCCGGGTTCCACCCACAATTGAACCTGGAGTCTATGAAGTTGGCGAGGTAGGTCCTGATTCTCCGGTCTTGCTCACTACCAACTTTGCCCTGACTTACTTTACTGTTCTGGCTGAAGTAGAGGCTAGCCGGATTCCGGCTTATATCCTGTCTGTTGATACAGAAGGACAGTCTGTTTTAACTGCTTATTCTTCCGAAAACTTGAATGCAGAAGATGCAGCCAAGGCTATGAACAGCTCTGGTCTCAAGGATAAACTTAATCACAGCGAGATAATTATTCCGGGTTATGTAGCTGTAATGAGCGGTTCCCTGGAAGCTGAATCAGGCTGGAGTGTTAAAGTTGGACCGAGAGAAGCAGGGGGATTACCTAATTACCTGAAAGAGTATACAAGTTAAACATTAGAATAAACTATAAAAGAGCTTAAAATATAGATCTTAGAAGGATGGATTTAATATGGCAAATACAATCGCAGTAGCGGGAAAAGGTGGAACGGGAAAATCTACAATATCCAGTCTAATTATCGCTCAGTTTCTGGAAGATAAAGAAACGCCGGTACTGGGGATAGATGCCGATCCGAATTCTACCCTGAATGAATGGCTTGGTGTAGAAGTAAATAGTACCCTTGGTGACCTGATGGCCGATATGTTAAATAAGAAAGGCAAACTGCCGCCAGGTATGGATAAGAAGAGATACCTGGAGAGAAACCTGCAGTTAAGCCTGGAGGAGCAGATCGGTTATGATCTGCTTGTTATGGGTAGAACAGAAGGTCCGGGATGCTATTGTTCCGTAAATAATATATTGAAAGACTATATTGACCGGTTGACACCTAATTATGAAAATATTGTAATGGATAATGAGGCAGGTATGGAGCACTTATCGAGACGTACTACCCATGGGATAGACACGCTCCTGATCATAAGTGATCCCAGCCCGATCGGCATCCGTTCTGCCGGTAGAATATATAAACTGGAAAAAAACCTGGAGATTGATATCAGGAGAGCCTTTCTGGTCATAAACAGGGTTCCGGGTGGAGAACTGCCTGATAGCCTGATGGATGAAATCGAGGAAACAGGTCTGGAGCTGCTGGCTGTTGTTCCCAATGATGAGCAGATTCTCGAATTCAGTCTGGAGAGGAAATCTCTACTGGACTTACCGGCTTCCTCACCGGCAAGAAAAGCAGTTAAAAAGATGCTGGAAGATTTAAAGGCATGAAACTGCTTGTAGTCTATCAGCTTACCGACAGGGGCTGGGGGCAGAGAATATTCAGGTATATAAATGAGAATCTTCCCGATAGCTGGGAAATGGATAGTATGAAAATTAATACAGCCTTTCCTCCGGTAATCGATGAACCGGAAGACTTTTTACCGGAGGTCATCGAGGAAACAGAAATTCTGCTGGTTCTAACTGAAAGTACAGGTCTGGCCCAGTTAATTCCTGATATAGCAGAGAGGTCTAAGGCAGAAGCAGTGATTGCTCCCATTGACAGTAAAGTATGGTTTCCTGAAGGATTAAAAAATCAGGTTGAGCAGAAGCTTACTGACTCCAATATAGATTCTGCCTTTCCCCAGCCCTTCTGTTCTCTGACAGAAGGTATATCAGGAAATAATTTAATAAAAGAGTTTGCCAGCCATTTCGGCCGGCCCGAAGCAGAAATTTCCTGGAAAGACCAGGAGGTTCAGGATGTTAATGTTAAAAGAAGTGCCCCCTGTGGGAGCACAGGATATATTGCTACAAATTTGATCGGGATAAAGAGAGAAAGGGCAGGGGAAAAGGGTGGTTTATACCACCAGTTATTTCCCTGCCTGGCTTCGGTTGATTTAATTCATAAGTCTGCTTATATCTCTGAAGCTATG
The DNA here is from genome assembly GCA_016278435.1 of Halanaerobiales bacterium. Classification (GTDB taxonomy): domain Bacteria; phylum Bacillota; class Halanaerobiia; order Halanaerobiales; family JADQBU01; genus JADQBU01. The sequence goes on along the minus strand of JADQBU010000295.1, from coordinate 3,741 downwards.
ATTAAAAGAGCGCTAAAAATGGAATCTAAGGAGGGGAAAAAGTGACGATTGAACGGGTAACCCGCAAATGGAAGAATAGTATCAATGTTGTTACCATCGGAAATGATGAAAATAAGGTTCAGGTTGGAGGAGAGACCACCCTGCCTTTTCTCCACGATGAGGGAGAAATGCCGCATAAGCCAGTAATTGCTCTGGAGGTTTATGACCAGGTACCCGATACCTGGACAGATTCACTATTAGAAACCCTGGGTGATGTGGTAAAAGATCCGGTTGAGTGGGCAAAAAAAGGAAAGGAACTGGGTGTTGACCTGATTTCTTTAAGATTAACAAAACATGCACTGGAAGAGAATCCGACTTCTCCTAAAGAATGTGCTGAACTGGCCAAAGCAGTCAGTGACGCAACAAATTTACCCTTGATTGTCTGGGGAACCGGCGATAAAGAACCGGATAATGATATGTATCCTGCTGTAAGTCAGGCTCTGGCCGGTCAGCAGTGTCTGTTCGGAAGTGCCACAGAGGATAATTACAAGACACTGGCAGCAACCTGTATTGCTGATGGTCATAATATTATTTCTGAATCACCGATAGATATTAACATCTGTAAACAGGTTAATGTACTGGTTTCTGATATGGGATTTCCTCTTGATAAACTGGTTATTTTTTCTGCCAATGGACCACTGGGCTATGGTCTGGAATATGCCTATTCTATCATGGAAAGAACCAGACTTGCTGCTCTGGGTGGAGACAAATTAATGGCTATGCCTATTATCGCCAATATCGGCCCTGAAGTTCAGCGGGCAAAAGAAGTAAAGGCTTCGGTTGAGGAATATCCAGAGTGGGGTTCCCAGAAGGAAAGAGGTATCGGCTGGGAAGTTGCCACTGCAGTAACCTATCTCCAGGCTGGAACAGATATTTTAACTATGTGTAATCCAGAGGCTATAAAACTGGTTCAGGAATATATTGATGGATTAATGGCTGCAAAAAAATAAACAGGGGGGTAAACTGATGATTGTCATAGGTGAAAGGTTAAATGGTCAGTTTAAGGATGTAGAAAAAGCAATAAAGAATAAAGATAAAAAAATTGTTCAGGATTTAGCTATCGGACAGATTGAAGCAGGAGCAGACTATCTGGATGTAAATGTGGGGACTGCTGTTTCTTCTTCAGAGAAAAAGGAAGCTATGATCTGGTTAATAGAGGCTATTCAGGAAGCAACAGATCAGCCGCTTGCTCTTGATACACCGATAGATGCAGTTATGGAAGCCAGCCTCAAGGCTGCTAAGAATCCTCCGCTGATTAATTCAACCCAGGCTGACCCCGAACAACTGGAGAAATATATAAACTGGGCGCTGGAATATGATGCTTCTATAATAGCCCTGACAATGGATAAAGACGGGGTGCCGAACGATGTCCAGAAAAGGGTAGCACTTGCTGGAAATATCGTAGTAGCTGCCATGGAAGCCGGTCTTCCTTTTGAAAGACTGTTTATAGACCCGATAATTTTACCGGTCAGCGCCATTCAAACCCAGCCCGGGTTTGTTCTGGAAGCCTTAAAACAGCTGCAGGGACTTTCTGATCCCTCACCCCATTTTGTAATCGGGCTCAGTAATGTATCTCAGACTGCTTCCGAGAATAGCTTGATTAACCGTACTTTCCTCGCTATGTGTATAGCTCAGGGTCTGGATTCAGCTATTCTTGACCCCTTTGATGATAAATTAATGGATGTCATGATAACTGCTGAACTGTTATTAAATAAACAGATTTACAGTGATTCTTACCTCAGCGCATACAGGAGCAGCAAGAGTAATTAATATTAGGGAGATTTAATTATGAACAAAGAACATAAAATATTCATACTACCGGATGAAAAAGAAATAAACTGTAAAGAAGGGGATAATCTACTTCAGGTTTTAGCAGATGCCGGTCTGGGAATCCGCAGTGTCTGCGGGGGGGAAGGAACCTGCCAGCGCTGCCGGGTTATAATTGACAGAGATGGTGAAAAGAAGTCGGTTTTAGCCTGCCAGACAGATGTACGGGATGATTTAAAGGTGAGGATACCTGAATCTTCCCGCTTAACCGGGGAAAAAATTCTGGTAGAGGAGACTGATGAAAAGGGCATTTTGAGGCAGCCCGGTAAATATGAAGAGGTAGAAGCTAACCCCCTGTTTCACAGGGAGTTAATAGAACTGCCTCCCCCTTCTTTGATTGATAATTCCAGTGATTATGACCGCCTGAAACGCGCTCTCAAGCAGAAAACAGGGAGGGAAAATTATTCCCTCTCCTGGTCACTGCTGCAGAAACTGGGCGCAAGACTGCGTAGTAATAACTGGAAGGTAGGAGTATCCTGGATTAATTGTGATGTTTATAATGAAATTATTGATATTACAGCCCCTGATGAAATGGATTACTATGGTCTGGCTGTTGATATAGGTACTACTACTGTGGTTGTACAACTGGTCGATCTGGCTACTGGTCTGGTTATAGATGTAAAGGGAGAATATAACGGCCAGGGGAAATACGGGGAAGATGTAATTTCAAGAATAAACCATGCCAGCAAAAATGAAAATGGACTCAGTGATCTGTATGAAGCATTAATCAAAACCCTTAATGATTTAATTGAGGAGATCGTTACTGAACAGGAAATTAACCCCGATAATATTTATTATGTTCTATGTGCCGGAAATACGACCATGATTCACAGTTTATACAAAGTCAATCCTAATTATATTCGTAAGGACCCCTATATTCCAACATTTTATGAACCTCCAGCGTTAAAGGCAGCCGATATTGGCCTCAATATTTCACCTGAAGCCAGGATTTATGCTTATCCTGCAATCGGCAGTTTTGTCGGTGGTGATATTGTGGCTGGGGTCTTATCAACAGGCATGTATGATAATGAACAGTTGACCCTCTTTATAGATATTGGGACAAATGGAGAGATAGTTCTGGGAAATAAAGACTTTTTAATGGCCTGTTCTGCCTCAGCTGGACCCGCTTTTGAAGGTGGAGGTATTAAGTATGGAATGAGGGCCATGGATGGGGCAATTGAGAGGATAGAGATTTCTGATAAGGATTATGAAGTTCTGTATAAAACGATTAATAACAGACCCCCGGTGGGTTTATGTGGAACTGGACTTATTGATATTCTGGCTACCTTACAGGCAGCAGAAATTATAAACCGCTCGGGCGAGTTTAATACCGGGCTCCCGACAGATAGAATCAGAGAGGGTAGTGAAGGCTATGAGATGGTACTGGTTTATGCAGAAGAAACAGGAATTGGAGAAGATATTGTTATCACTACGACAGATATAAAACACCTGATGCGTTCCAAGGCGGCTATTTATGCTGGTATCAGAATGTTATTAAACAACCTCTCTCTGGAGGAAAAAATGATTAAAAGGGTTTTAATAGGGGGCGGGTTTGGAAATTATCTTAATATTGATTCATCTATAAATATTGGTTTGTTACCCGACCTACCCCGGGATAATTTCAAATTCCTGGGAAACAGCTCCCTCCGTGGAGCCAGAAAAGGACTTGTCAGCTGTGATTTGATGAAAACAAGCAAGGAAATTGCAGCAAAGATGACTTATTTAGAACTCAGTGCCGAGAATCAGGCTACAGATTTTATGAATGAATTTGTAGCAGCCAAGTTTTTACCACATACAGATCTGGATCTCTTTCCCTCGGTAAAGAAGGTATGATTTAAGTAAAGATTATTTTTTAAAAAATGGGGTATCAGCATG
>JADQBU010000319.1 GCA_016278435.1 Halanaerobiales bacterium | reverse complement strand
TATAGGTGAAGGTCCTGGTGCAGATGAAGATAGACTGGGCAGACCCTTTGTTGGTAGGGCCGGTCAATTACTGGACAAGATGCTGGCAGCAGTAGGTATTGAAAGAAAAGATGTCTATATTTCTAATATAGTTAAATGTCGACCTCCCGGCAATCGTCAACCAACTTTCAGTGAAGCTGATACCTGTTCACCAATATTAATTTCCGAAATAAAAATAATTGACCCTAAAGTAATTGTACCATTAGGGTCAGTTGCTCTTAAATATTTACTTGATAAAGATGCCTCTATCACCAGGCAGAGAGGCAAATGGAAGAATAGAGGCAAGTATTATTTTCTGCCTACATTTCATCCAGCTTACCTTCTTAGAAACAATAACATGAAAAAAAATGCCTGGCATGATTTTAAAATGATACGTAAAGCAGTAGACCGGATAAATGAAATAGAAAAGCAGAATGCCTGAACAGAATAAAGAATACCTGAAATTTAAATAAAATTACGATATAAGCCGATAACTTTACCCAGGACATAAACATCTCTGGAGATTATCGGTTCCAGAGCTGGATTTTCCGGCTGTAACCTGATATATTCCTTTTCTTTAAAGAAAGTCTTCACAGTAGCCTCATCTTCAAGCAGGGCAATAATTATATCTCCGTTATTGGCATAATTTTGTTTCCTGGCGATAACAAAATCTCCATCATGGATTCCAGCATTTATCATACTGTTGCCCTGTACTTTCAGCATAAATATTTCACGTCCATCAGTTTTTAAATAATCTATGGGAAGAGGGAAGTAATCTTCAATATTTTCTTCAGCCAGTATTGGTTCTCCTGCAGTTACTTTACCCACAATTGGAATCTCCAGTAATTCTTTTTCTGGTCTTTTATTATCTTTACTATAAAGCACTTCAATAGCCCTGGGTTTTGATGGGTCCCGTCTAATATAATCATACTTTTCCAGAGTCTTCAGGTGGTTATGTACTGAAGCAGGTGATTTAAGTCCCACCGCTTTACCTATTTCCCGAACAGAAGGGGGATACCCCTTTTGCTCAATCTCATCCATTATAAAATTTAAAATATTGCTCTGCCTATCAGTTAGTTCTTCCATAAATAAAACCTCCCTCATTTAATTTAAAAGGTATATAAATAGTACCTAATTTAACACAAACATTTAATTATCTTATTACATTATTATAAATCAATAATAGTTAAAAAGGAATATTTGTTCATATTATGCATATATTATAACATAAATAGCAGTAAAATACAAACAATCGTTCAATATTTATTTGACAATGAACAATTGTTCTGCTATAATTAAAACAGTTGTTCAGAACAAAAGTTCGCTCAGGGGGGGCTAACAATGAAAACAGAAAAAAAAGTTAATTTTATTAAGATTTTTATTATTTTAATGGTTGTTTCATCATTAATGATGTTATTTGTCTTTACTACATATGGTAATAGACCGGTAAAATATGTAACTTTACAGGTTGAAGCTGGACAGACCCTCTGGAATATAGCCAAAAATTACTGTTCAAATAATGAGGATCCACGTAAAATGGTTTTTATGATTAAAAAGGCAAACAACTTGCAGGACTCCATAATAAGACCCGGCCAGCAACTCAAAATTCCGGTCAATGATGTATAGAACAAGTTTAAGTGAAATCCAGTTTAATAATCAGTTTAATTATAAGTGAAGTAATATAGCTCGACTAAACTCGATTAAAATAATTAAATACTATCCATGGTTAGAAAATCGTATGTGATTTCTTATGAAAACCACATACGATTTTTTTAATTTCTATTTTTAAATTTTATCTTATCTTACATTTTGCATATATTTTATTGGAAGATATAATCGGAAGAATGACAATTAATTTAAAGAATGATAATAATTTTATAGATTTACAGGTCTATTTTCTGTTTTATTCTTTTCGCAAAATGTTTATTTTGCGAAAAGATAGAGGTTTTTCTCTAAATTGTGGATAATTTTCTTGATTTACCGTATATTCCCGCGTTCTTGTGGATAACTTTTTTTGTTGATTTGCTTCCTAATTAGTATTCACAATTTTATCTAACTGACCAACAATATAATCCCCAACCTGATTTGTTTTAAGCTCACCACCAAGATCAGAGGTTACTTGATCTTCAGCAACTGCCTCACTAACAACTTCCTCTATATAAGTATTTGCTTCACCATATCCCAGATTTTCCAGTAGCATTCCGGCTGCCAGTATGGCTGCCAGCGGATTTGCCTCTTTCTTGCCAGCTATATCGGGAGCAGAACCATGTACCGGTTCAAACATCGATACACTATCCGGATTAATATTACCGGAAACAGCCAGCCCCATACCACCCTGTAATTCGGCGCCAAGGTCAGTAATAATATCACCAAAGATATTACAGGTAACAATTACGTCAAATATTTCCGGGGTCCTGACCATTTTCATCGTAATAGCATCGATTAAATAATGGTCAGTATTAATATCTGGATTTTCTTCAGCTATCTGTTTGAAGGAACGCTGCCAGAGGTCATGAGCATATGTTAAAACATTTGATTTATCACAGAGAGTTAACTTTGGTACCCGTCCGTTTTCCCGGGCATAGTTAAAAGCAAACTCGATAATTCTGTCAACTCCCATCCTTGTTGATATCATCTCCTGAGTGGCTATCTCATGGGGAGTATCTTTCCGCAAAAATCCTCCAGCCCCGGCATAAATACCTTCTGTATTTTCACGGATAACTGTAAAATTAATATCTTCTTTCCCTTTATTTTTTAAAGGTGAAAATTTTTCATCGATTAACTTCACAGGTCGTAAATTAACATATTGATCAAAATAAAACCTTAAAGTAAGTAAAATACCTTTTTCCAGAATACCGCTCTTTACCCGGGGATCTCCCACTGCCCCCAGATATATCGCATCATAGGCTTCCAGTTCCTTCAGTACACTATCGGGTAGAATCTCTCCCTTTTCCAGATATCTCTCTGCCCCCAGATTAAAGTAATCCAGGTTTAAGTTGATCTGGTACTTGCGGTCCATTAAATCCAGAACTTTAACCCCTTCTGCAATAACTTCTGGTCCTATACCATCTCCCGGTATTACAGCTATTTTATACATTATTTTTGATTCTCTCCTTTATCTGTGCAATTAGACCTCCAGCTTTAAATATCTCCAGAACAAAAGGTGGAAATGGTTCAGCTTGATATGTCTTACCACTACTTATATCGATGATCTCTCCATTATTTAAATCAACTTCCAGCCGGGCTCCATCTTCAATTCCCGCAACGGCTTCCGGACATTCCAGAATCGGTAGTCCGATATTAACTGAATTACGATAAAATATCCGGGCATAATTTTCTGCTATAACACAGGATATGCCGGCAGTTTTGATAGCCAGAGGAGCATGTTCCCGTGAACTCCCTGTTCCGAAGTTTTTGCCGCCAACAATTATATCTCCAGGTTCTACTCTTTCAATAAAAGTTTTATCAATATCCTCCATACAGTGACTGGCAAGTTCTTCAACATCAGAAATATTTAAATAACGGGCCGGTATTATTACATCTGTATCAATATTATCTCCATATTTAAATACTTTACCCTCTAATTTCATTATAGTACCTCCTCCGGATGAGCTATTTTACCTTTAACCGCAGAAGCTGCAGCTACTGCCGGATTGGATAGATATACTTCACTCCCGGTATGTCCCATTCTTCCCACAAAATTTCTATTAGTAGTTGAAATGGATTTTTCACCATCTGCCAGTATACCCATATAACCACCCAGGCAGGGACCACAGGTTGGTGTGCTGACAACAGCACCGGCATCGATGAAAATATCAATTAACCCTTCCTGCATAGCCTGTTTGTAGATAGCCTGTGTACCGGGAATAACAATACAACGGACACCTTTAGCTACCTTTTTATTCTTCATTATTTCAGCTGCAATCCTCAGATCACCCATTCTTCCATTGGTACAGGAACCGATAACCGATTGGTCTATTTTAATACCTTTAGCTTCACTGATTGGTTTCACGTTATCAGGTAGATGAGGAAAAGCTACCTGAGGCTCTATTTCATCTGTATTATATTCATATACTTTTTCAAAGTCTGCATCTGGATCACTGTCATAAACTGTATAATCCCTGATTGCCCTACCGGCCAGATATTCTTTTGTTATCTCATCAGGAGCGATTAACCCACACATACCACCGGCTTCAACTGCCATGTTCGACATGGTTAAACGGTCATCCATCGGCAGTTCAGAAATAACATTTCCCGCAAATTCCATGGATTTATATAAGGCACCATCTACACCTATATCACCAAGGATATATAAAATCAGGTCCTTACCTCCAACCCACTTACTTCTCTTACCATTAAAAATAAACCTCAATGTTTCCGGTACCTTAAACCAGTTTTCTCCGGTTGCCATAGCTGCTGCCATATCTGTACTACCCCCACCTGTACCCAGAGCTCCCAGAGCCCCATAAGTACAGGTATGAGAATCAGCTCCCAGGACGATTTCACCCGGTAAGGCCAGGCCTTTTTCCGGTAAGAGGCAGTGTTCTATTCCCATTTCTCCTTCTTCATAAAAATATTTAATTCCCTGTTCGCGTGCAAATTCTCTGGTTAATTTATTCTGCATAGCTGATTTTATATCCTTATTCGGTGTAAAGTGGTCCAGAACAATTATAACTCTTTCCGAATTAAAAACTTTTTCTAAACCGGTCTTTTTAAATTCTGCAATCGCTACAGGAGTAGTGACATCATTTCCTAAAACCATATCTATCCGACAGTTAATAATCTGACCTGGTTTAATCGTGTCCCGGTCTGTATGATCTAACATTATTTTTTCAACCATTGTCAGGCCCATAATATTCCCTCCTCTATTCGCTTCTATTTATTTAATCCTTTACTCTTTAATCTTCTTGTTTTTGCAATCTCCTTACTTGTCTTCCAGGCCATTTTCATCTTTATTATTATAGATATAGTACTTATTTATTGTCTCCAGGTAAGCCAGTGCACTGGCATGGGTAATATCTGTTCTGGCACTGTGCCCAATATAGGTCTTACCACCAATTTTAACTTTGACAATAACTTTGCCCATAGCATCTTTACCCTCGGTTACTGCTTCAATATGATAGGAAATCAATTTTATATCATGAACATCAGTGATATCATTAATTGCCTGATAGATGGCATCAATTGGCCCATCTCCACTGCAGGCAGCTTTCTTGTTAACTACTTCATCTTTCCTCAGACTGATAGTCGCCGTCGGCAGAATCTGATTCCCTGTTGTAACCGATAGATATTCCAGTTCAAAGATATCCTGAGGTTTATGCAACTGATTATCTATCAGGGATTCAATCTCAACTACAGATAAATTCTTCTTTTTATCGGCCAGGTTTTTAAAACGCTTGAATACATCTTCAAAGCCTTCTTCGTCAAGACTATAGCCTGCCTTTTCCATGAAATCACGCAGAGCATGCCGGCCGGAATGTTTTCCCAGTACAAGTCTATTCTCCTTAAGACCGATTGTCTCTGCATTCATTATTTCATAGGTTGTTCTCTCTTTGATAACCCCATCCTGATGGATACCTGCTTCATGGGCAAAAGCATTGGCCCCCACTATGGCTTTATTGGGCTGGATAAGCATACCTGTTAGATTTGATACTAATTTACTTAACCTGTAAATTTCATCTGTTTTCTGTGTTAAATCACAATTGTAATAATCACGACGGGTATAAAGATTCATGATAAGCTCTTCCAGTGCAGTATTACCTGCCCTTTCACCTATCCCGTTTACTGCAACTTCAATCTGGATTGCACCATTTTCAATAGCAGCCAGACTATTGGCAACTGCCAGACCCAGGTCATTATGGCAGTGAACACTGATTTCCGCTTTTTCAATATTGCTTACATTTTCCTTGATGTCTTTAATCAGTCTACCAAACTCAGAAGGCTGGCTGTAACCTACTGTATCAGGAATATTGATAACCCGGGCACCGGCTTTAATAACTTCTGTAAATAAACGGTAGAGAAATTCCGGCTGACTGCGGGAAGCATCTTCGGCTGAGAATTCAATATTACTGGTATACTGACTACCGTATTTTACTGCTTCAACAGCCTGTTTTAATACCTCATCTTCTGTCATTTTTAGCTTATATTTCATATGAATGGGCGAAGTTGCAATAAAAATATGCAAACGAGGATCTTCAGCTTCACATATAGCATCCCAGGCCCGGTCTATATCCCCCTTGCGTGTACGAGCCAGAGCTGCTATCTCTACTCCTTTTATATTTTCAGCAATCTTCTTAACTGATTTAAAATCCCCGGGAGAAGCAATTGGAAAACCAGCTTCAATAACGTTTACCTGCAAATCAGCAAGGTGTCTGGCAATTATTAACTTTTCCTCTGGAGTCAGACTGACACCTGGTGATTGTTCACCATCCCTCAGGGTTGTATCAAAAATCTTTATATTTTTCACATTTTCCACCACCTAAATTTACATTTATAAATATAGTATTTGAACATAATATTGTGCAGAAATTTTTAATTTAATATTTTTTATTTATAAATGGGAACACCTGTAGACTGGGTAAGCTCGCGGAACTTCTCAATAATATTATTAGTATATGGTCCCGGTTTCCCACTACCAATCTGCCGTCCATCGACTTCAACAACAGGTATAACTTCAGCAGCCGTACCGGTTAAAAAACATTCTTCTGCATTAAACAGGTCATGACGGGTAAAGAGCATTTCTTTAACATTGAGTCCGAGTTCTTCGGCCAGTTGCATGGCTACTTCTCTTTTTATACCTCTCAAAATACCCGCTGTGATAGGTGGTGTAATAAGCTCTCCATCATATACAATAAAAATATTGTCTCCCGTACATTCAGCAACATATCCTTCAGAATTCAACATTATAGCTTCAGGAGAATTCATTAAATTGGCTTCAATTCTGGCCATTATATTATTCAAGTAATTTAGAGACTTAATCCGGGGATTAACCATCTCCGGACCATTACGCCGGGTAGGAACAGTCTTTATCTTTAATCCTTCTTCATAAAATTTAGGATCATATAGAGATATCTTACTGGCTATAATGACAAGTGTTGAATTTTTGCATTTAAGTGGATCCAGACCGAGATCCCCTATACCTCTTGAAATCACTACCCGGATATAGGCGTCTTTTAATTCATTGGCCCTTATCGTCTCTAAAATAGCTTCCTTCATTTCAGCAGGAGTTAATTCAATCTTAAGCATAATAGTTTTTGCTGATTGATAAAGTCTTTTGATATGCTCATCCAGTTTAAAAACACGTCCATTGTAAGCCCTGATTCCTTCAAATACTCCATCACCATAAAGGTAACCATGATCAAGAACTGACACTTTAGCATTCTCTTCAGAAACAATTTCACTATTAATATAAATTTTTCTACTCACTTCTCTCTCCCCCTTAAATTTTTTGTTTTAAAATAAAAAAAAACCCTCTCTTCCTGAAAGGAACGAGGGTAAGCCCGCGGTACCATCCTTATTGTTAAACAAATTTAACCATCTCACTGGTTACAAAAGCCAGTAACCTGTCAGTTAACGGTTGACAGCCGTTAAGACCTAGACATTTTTTTCTCAGCCTTAAAACTCACGGGTGAGCTAGCATAATTCATTATTACCGGAATCTCAGCCTAACCGGTTCTCTGTAAATAAGAGGAATTAACTTTATCCCGTTCATAGTTTTTATATAAATATTTTATTAATTGTATATAATTATATCT
>JADQBU010000217.1 GCA_016278435.1 Halanaerobiales bacterium | reverse complement strand
CTCCACCTAAATATAATATTTAGAATGGAGTTTTCTTGAACGTTTTTAGATAAATGTCTCTAAAAAAAATATTTAATTTTTTATTTTCGTCATTAGAAGGTATCTGTTGAATTATGTCATTGATTAAGTCACGGGTAGGCCAGAGTACTTTTTGCATAAAATTTGCACTTTGCTTAAAGAATTTAAAATCTTTTAAATCTATATTTTGAAAATCTGATAGTACCTTCCCATCTAATCTTTCAATCTGATCTCCAAAATCTTCAATGCATTTAAAATAATTATCAATGAGATAATCCAGAATGGAGTAAAAAAGATAATCAATTTTTTCATATCTAATATTCCCCACATCATTCTTAATCCTTTCAACTATTTTGGAAAATAAGGGTTGCCCCTTTTCCTGGAATGTAATTATAAAATCTTGACCTGTTATTATACTTACCTGTTCTGTTGAAATCCCATCAATTTTATTAAAAGTTATATTTTTAATAATTGTCAGGATATAATCAGGATAGATACTCACTCTAGGACGTTTACCGGTATTAACTATATTTTCCAGAATCAGATCATTAATGTTAAAAACATTTCCCAGTTCTTTAACTGCCTGCACATTATGAATTCCATTTATATGTATCCAGGATACAGTATAATCATTTTCCAGTAAATTTCTTAATTCCTTGATTGAGTTTACTTCCAGGTGTTGAAAATTTTCCTGGTCATAACCAGTAAAATTCACTGTTATATTTTCTTCTAAGGAATCACCAATATATATAAGTGAACCTGGGGGTTCATGTAATTTTTCCTTTCTTTTTTTGTAATAGCTATTCAAGTTGAACATCCTTTCCAACATCATTTCATCATTAGATTTATAAAATATATATTCTTGTTTTATTGTTATATACCAGTTCTAATATTCAAAATTATTTTAAATCTGTGCAGGAAATTATCAAAATCTGTAGTATTTATAATTAAAGCTAAAAGGAGAAGCGAAATCCTTAAGGAAAAGTGGTGAAAAAATGTTCAATAGAAAAAATGCAATTTTAATATTTTTTGTTATTTTATTACCATTGATTTTTTCACTGGGTACCCGGGCAGATATGGGAAGATTGATGACGTCTGAAGCAAATGTCAGGGAAGATTTTCAAAAGGCGATTATTATTCATGATTTCAAGGAAGAAGTTTTAATTCTGGGAACAGACCTCAAGGCAGATAAAAATACTACTATTCTTAGGTTTATTCCATTTCCCTCAGAGCCGTCTGTTTCCCTGGCCGAAGGTAACCCTTTTCAACAGGTTTCGGAGTTAATTAGTAATCATCATCTTAAATTTGTTCAATACACAAAAACGATGGAAGGTGTATCTTCATCAGCTGCTTCCATCAAGGTATTACTGGATAAGAGAATGGGAGCCCACAATGTAACAGCTATCAAAATTGATGAGATAACAGATTTTAAAAGCTGGGTCGAATCTTTTCTGGCGGATAAAGGGTTTTCTCCAGCCGGAAATTATGAAAAGGTAGAAGAGGTAGCAGCTGATTATGTCAGAAGGGGTATCAACTATTTTGTTTTTGATCTTGTGGAAGTGACTCCTGAACTAACATCTATTAAACCCCTGGTTTATAGATTTAAATCAGATAAGTTTTATTATCCTCTTAAAACCTCAAATACTTTTGGCGGAACCGGGGGAATTAATCTGGTTGTTATCACTCCGGGAACGATGGTTGATCCCATAATCGGTAATTCTGTTTATCGTTCAAAGAATGGAGAGTATTCAATATATCCGTCGCTGGATCCTTTGACTGAAAATGGATTATTTGCAGTGGAAGCCAGTACATCGGCAGAGATAAGTAAGGATGAATTAAAATCTGTCTATAATGATGGTGAAGACTTATTTGAAAACGAGCCAATATTTCTGCAGGTGATCAATTATTATGGAGAATATGATTTTAGTGATGATATTTTAGTGGATATTAGAGGAATGCCGAGGGAAGCTGTGGTTTATGATGATGGGGAGATATCTGGTACAACTTATTATGAAGAATTAAAACAATTTATTGAAGTAATTTTAAGGGAAGAGGATGTAACCAATGCCAATAATAATTTTACCTTTGATCTCCTGAATAAAATCATGGCAGGAGGTAGTAATCAGAATATATTCTTTTCTCCTTACAGTATCTTTACGGCCCTGACAATGACTTATGCCGGAGCAAGGGATAATACCGCCTGGGAAATGGCCCGTGTCCTTCATCATGGTACTGCAGGGCAGACTATCCACCAGGGCCTGCATGAACTGACAGGTAAAGTAAGCCGACCACAGGAAGATTATCAGCTTGATGTGGCAAATGCCTTGTGGGGGCAAAAGAATTATACTTTTAAGCAGGAATTTCTGGATTTAATAGCAAAATATTATGAAGGTGGTTTTAACCAGGTTGATTTTGGGCAGACAGACAAAACCAGAAATAAGATTAATAACTGGGTTGCAGAAAATACCGGTGATAGGATAAAACAACTTCTCCAGCAGGGTGATATAGATAGTTCAACAGCCCTGGTGCTTACCAACGCAATATATTTCAAGGGTAAATGGGCTGCAGAGTTTGATAAGAAACTGACAAAAGAAAGTCCTTTTTATCTGGAAAATGGTGACACAGTCGATGTACAGATGATGTCACAGGAAGGGAAGTTTATGTACGGGGAGCCGAATGAAGAGATCAAGATAATTGAACTACCCTATAAAGGTGATGATCTCTCCATGGTTGTTATTCTACCACAGGCAGGTCTTAAGGGGATTAAGGATATGGATCTTACTACTCTTAATAGCTGGCTTTCCGGACTGGATGAAAAACAGGTACGGGTCTTTTTACCCCGGTTTAGCTTCGAATCCAGGTATCAGCTTGCCTCATTACTGAGGTCCCTGGGTATGAATGATGCATTCAGTGGCAGTGCTGATTTTTCTGGGATAACTGGACAGAGAGACCTATCCATAAGTAAAGTCATTCATCAGGCCAATATTGATGTCAATGAAGAGGGGACAGAGGCCGCGGCTGCAACCGCAGTTGTTATGTCCAAGATGATGCCTGAACTTTTTAACTTCCGGGCAGATCACCCCTTCCTATTCCTGATCAGGCATAAGCCCACAAATACTATACTATTTATGGGGGCATTGCGGAAACCGGCTTAATCCGAAAAAATGTAGTTATTTTTACAGACAATGAAATGAAATTTTAGCAGGAAAAACAAAAAGAAGTTGACATGGAGAATAAACATAGTTATAATATGATTAAAACCGAATATAAGAATATAAGAGGTGATAAATGCATTATGAAGTTATTAAATATACTAAAATCACTATCTCATGAAAATCGTCTACGGATTTTAAATCTTATTAATCAACAAAATTTATGTGTCTGTGAAATAGAGTATATAATGCAGATAAGTCAATCCAATGCTTCCAGGCATTTAAATAAATTAAAGCAGGCAGGTATTATTTATGGGGAGCATCATGCACAGTGGGTTTATTACAATATTAACGATAAAATTCTTAACGAATATCCATTTTTACAAATGTTAATTGAAAAAGAACTGGATAAAATAGAAATATGTATAGAAGATAATAAAAGATTAAAAGAGTATCAAGAAAGTGAACTATCATGCAAAGATTTATCTGATATAATTTATTAAATATTTTAATTATAAAAAAAGGGAGGAAAATAAATATGGTGGAAAAACCTAAAGCGAAGGAACCAGAGAAAGAGATAGGAATTTTTGAAAAATATTTAACTTTATGGGTTGGTGCTTGTATTATCGCCGGAGTAATTATCGGTAGGATATGGCCCGCTTTTCCCAATACTTTAAGTCAGTGGGAATATGCTCAAGTATCTATTCCGGTGGCTGTTTTAATCTGGTTTATGATTTATCCCATGATGGTAGAGATTGATTTTAGTAGTATTGTGGATGCCGGTAAGAGACCGAAAGGATTGACGGTAACTCTGGTGACCAACTGGCTTATTAAACCTTTTACTATGTTCTTTTTTGCCTGGCTATTTTTAAAGGTCATATTTGCTCCTTTTATTTCAGAGGGATTAATTCAGCAGTATATTGCAGGGGCGATATTATTAGGATCAGCACCATGTACGGCTATGGTTTTTGTGTGGAGTTACTTAACTGATGGAGATCCGGGTTATACTCTTATCCAGGTATCAATAAATGATCTGGTGTTAATTTTTGCCTATGCACCACTGGTGATGTTTCTTCTGGGATTAAGTGAACTAACTGTTCCCTGGGATACTATTTTATTGTCAGTAATTTTATATATTGTTATTCCTCTTGCTGCTGGATACATTTCCCGTAAATATTTGTTAAATAAAAAGGGGAAAGAATGGTTTAAAAATGTCTTTCTGGCTAAATTAAGTAATTTTACAATTACCGGGTTATTATTGACACTGGTTATTTTATTTTCATTCCAGGGTGATGTAATAATTAATAATCCTTTTCATATCTTATTAATTGCCATTCCACTTACTATTCAGACTTTCTTTATCTTTACCATAGCTTATGGATGGGCCAAGATATGGAAGTTAGAACATTCGGTGGCAGCACCTGCGGCAATGATTGGAGCCAGTAACTTTTTTGAATTGGCTGTAGCAACAGCCATTTCATTATTTGGTTTAAGCTCAGGAGCAGCTTTAGCAACCGTAGTGGGTGTATTGGTTGAAGTGCCAGTAATGCTGGGCTTAGTAGCAGTTGCCAATAGGACCCGCCACTGGTTTCCGGGGCAGGGTTAACTATGAGTTTTATTAAGTAATATAAAAGGCAAGATTATTTATACGCAGGGGGTTAATATGTCAAAATTAATAACAGGTTTTATATGTGTTGGCAATTCATGTCGTAGTCAGATGGCAGAAGGATTTGCAAAAGAATACGGCAGTGATATTTTAGAGGTTTATAGTGCAGGGACAGAACCGGCAGAAGAGGTTAATCCTCATGCAGTCCTTGTAATGGAGGAAATAGGAATAGATATCAGTAATCAGAAGCCTAAATTATTGAAAGAGATTCCCTCTAAACTGGATCTCCTAATAACAATGGGGTGTGGGGTTGAATGTCCATTTCTTCCCTGTGAGTTTAGAGAAGACTGGGGATTAGATGATCCGGCCAGAGGGTCTGTAAAAGAATTCAGAGAAACAAGAGATATAATAAAAGAGAAGGTAAAAGATTTAATAAAAAAAATAAATGAAGGAGAAATTCCTTAACAGAAAGTGATTTGACAATGTTAAAGAAATATATTATACTTATATCAAATATTACGAACAACGAAATATTTAGAGGGTGAATTTCTTATGGAACAGAACAAATTACTTAATCTGATTCTTGATAATATGAAAAAAATTTTTTTTCCGGAAGACTGGTTAGAAATAGATATGAAGCTTTCCAAAACTGAGTTATTTACTCTGTTAATTATTGAACGTCATGGTGAAGCTATCATGAGTCAAATAGCAAATAAAATCAATGTATCTATGAGTACCGCTACAGGTATAATTGATAGACTGGTAAAGAAAAAATATCTAAGCAGGGCAAGGAGTGAATCTGACAGGCGAATTGTCCTGATCAGGCTAACTAAAAAAGGAAAGCAAATAGTAAATGATATAAAAGATAGTATAAATTATTACCTGAATACAATATTTAAATCGTTAAATGAGGAAGAGGTCAGGGTACTCAGTAATATTATAGTTAAGATTATAAATGCTTTAAGCGAAGAAAAACTGGTAGAGAATAAAGAAACCAGGGAAAAATCCAGTCTGAAGAAGATTGAGATTGAATAAGAAGAGGCAAAATATTTTTGCAAGATATTACGTAATTCGTACTATTCGTTTAGCAAAATAAGGGATAAAATAAAGGGGGTAATCATATGAGAATAATACTTTATACAGGAAAAGGTGGGGTAGGGAAAACCAGTGTAGCTGTTGCTACAGCGATTAAAAGTGCTGAAGAAGGAAAAAGGACCCTGGTTATAAGTGCAGATCAGGCCCATAGCCTGGGTGATTCACTGGATATGCATTTGAAATCAGAGCCGGTTAAAGTGATAGAAAATTTGTGGGCCCAGGAAATAAGCTCAATTCATGAAATGGAAAAGGGTTGGAAGAAGGTTCAGGACTACCTGACAGCACTCTTTACAGCCAAAACATTACAGGATATTACTACTGAAGAACTGACGATTTTCCCTGGTATGGAAGATTTGTTAAGTCTGTTAAAGATACTTGAGTATTATAAGAGTCAGATATATGATGTAGTTATTGTAGATTGTGCACCGACAGGGGAAACCCTTAAACTTTTAAGTTTTCCCGAGATGTTACGCTGGTGGATGGAGAAGTTATTTCCAATCAAACGTAAGGCACTTAAGATAGTTAAACCAATAGTTCAACCACTACTGGGAATACCGATGCCTGATGATTCAGTGATGGGTGAGATTCAGAATCTATATGATGAACTGGATGAGATGAGAACTGTTTTAACTGATAGAGAAGTAACAAGTATGCGGATTGTAGTAAATCCAGAGAAAATGGTTATTAAAGAAGCCCGGAGAAGCTTTACCTATCTAAATATTTACAATTTTAATGTTGATGCCGTAATAGTCAACAGGATAATAACAGATGATATCAATGATGGTTATCTGGATAACTGGAAAACTATCCATAAAAAATACATGAAAACCATTGAAGATAGTTTTTCACCTATACCGATCTATAAAGCCCCTTTATTTCCCAGGGAGGTTGTAGGTTGTGAAATGCTTTCCAGGATGGGCGATACCATCTTTCAGGATGAAGACCCGGTAAGTATTAAATACAATAACCGGATTCAAAAAATAGAGAAAGAAAATGACGAATATATTTACTCCTTATATTTGCCTTTCCTGGATAAAGAGGATTTATCACTTAACCAAAAAGGAGAGGAAGTAATAATCAGAGCAGGAAATGTTAAAAGAAATATAATACTACCGCGTGTTTTAATGAATCTTTCCATTAAAGGCGCTAAATTTAAAAATGAAGAATTGAAGATCCGCTTCGGGGGGATTGAAGATGAATAGGAGAATATTAAAAGATGTAATGAAGCTTAAACTAACAACAATAGATAAAATACTGGATTCGATTCCAGGTGGGGCTAATAATCCCATTGTAAAAGTACACCGTGACTTTATTGAGGTAATACACGAAGTGACAGGGGATTTTATCAAGGATAGAGATTCAGCAGCAAAAGAAGATGCAGGTAAAGGAGTCAAGAAGATAGAGATAAAATAGAATCTGGAATAGTAAATGGCTTTGTTCAGAGGCAAATGCTTCGGTTTGGAGGAGTAATTAAAGTGGAATATATAATAAAAACTGAGAATTTAAGCAAAGATTACAGCCGGGTGAGGGCAGTTGATGGAGTTTCCCTGAAAATCAAAAAGTGAAAAATTTATGGATTCCTGGGAGTAAACGGGGCGGCAGAGTAACAATACGACATTTTGGTTAAATTTTACAGAAAGACTATTAACTTTAGATTGGTAATGTGATATAATTAAAATACAATATATTTCTTAACAGTATAAATGTTTTCAAGTTATTTTGATATAATAAATAAGGAGAGGGAGGTTAAAAACTTATGAAAATAAAGAAAACCATTGAACTTCCTGAAGAAGTTTTACTAAGTTTACGAACTGATGAGAATGAATTTATAGAAGAAATGAAAAAAACTATGGCTGTCAAGTATTATGCAAATAAGAAGTTATCTATTGGGCAAAGTGCTGAATTGGCTGATATGTCAGAAGAAGATT
>JADQBU010000415.1 GCA_016278435.1 Halanaerobiales bacterium | reverse complement strand
AGCGGTTCTACTTTTTTACGAACACCTGCTGGTATCACCTGATGATTTGAGTCAGGTAAAGATAGCTTCCTACAGTATCAATCAAATCATTGGACCTGTACTTCTTGTGGGGTCTGTACTGGATATTATTATGTGAACCGGTAGAATAATTTTTTAATTAAATGTATTTATTTCTAAATAATAAGAGGAGGGTTAAATGGTGAGTAAAATTACTAGAATTCTAATTTTAGGTTTATTAGTTGTAATGGTCGGGACTACAACAGTCGGGGCAGCATTGAAGATAGGTATACTGCCTGATGCAGACTCAATACCATTAATAGTGGCCAGGGAAGAGGGATTGTTTACTGATACCGGGCAGGATATTGAACTGGTGAGTTTTCAAAATCCCATTGAAAGAGATAGCGCCCTGCAGGCCGGGGTAATTGATGGTGCTATATCAGATGTACTGGCTGCTGCCTTTGCACTTGATAATGATCATAAGGTTAAAATAACTTCCTTAACCAATGGAAGGTATGTTCTGCTGGCTGCACCGGATTCGGAGATTAAGGATTACTCTGATCTGGAAGGAGTCCAGATTGCTATTTCATCCAATACTATTATTGAATATGTAACTGACCGTCTTCTGGCAGTGAAAGGAATGGCTGAAAAGGTTAAAAAAGTAGCTATTCCCAAAATTCCTGTTAGACTGCAGATGTTAAAAGAAGGTAAAATTGAAGCAGCCTGTTTACCGGAACCACTGGCCAGTGTGGTTCAACTGGATGGAGCCGGTGTTATTGGTTCCAGTAATGACCTGGGAGAGGCGCCGGGAATCATGCTCTTTACCGGAAAGGCTGTCAGTGAGAAGACTGCTGAGATTGAAGCATTTTATCAGGCTTATAGTAGTGCTGTTAAGCTGATCAACAGGGATCCAGATAGTTTCCGGGAACTACTTGTTACCAAAGGAGGATTTCCGGCTGCAATTAAAGAAACATTTGTTTTTCCTGAATATGATCAGCCTGTTTTACCCCGGAAAGAGACGGTTAATCTGGTCTTAAAATGGTTAGACGAGAAGGAGTTAATTAAGACTGAATTAAGCTATGATGATCTAGTAACCGATCAATTTATAAAATAATAACTGGAGGAAGTTTTATGATCAAGGCACAGGGTATTTCTTATAGCTATAAACAAAATAATACTTCTATACAGGCTATCACGGATATCAATCTAGATATTTTACCCAGTACTACCTGTGCAATAATTGGACCCTCTGGATGTGGTAAAACTACCCTACTCTACATTCTGGGAGGACTGCTGAAACCAGAAGAGGGTACAGTTCTCATAAATGGCAGTCCTCCAACAGGAAAGCGCAAAGATATTGCCATCATACTGCAGGAATATGGTCTATTACCCTGGAATACTGTCCTGGAAAATGTTACACTTGGTCTTAAAATCCGGGGTTTAAATACTGCCCATTATAAGGACAGGGTCAATGCCATTCTTGAGGAGATGGAGATAAAAAATCAGATCGATAAATATCCCAGTCAGTTAAGTGGGGGTCAGCGGCAGAGAGTGGCAATCGCCCGTTCTCTCACCCTGCAACCTGACCTGCTTTTGATGGATGAACCTTTTTCTTCTCTGGATGCTTTAACCAGAGAACATATCCAGAATGTCTTTCTGAATCTATGGAAGAAATATCAGATGACTTCTGTTTTTGTTACCCACAGTATTGAAGAAGCAGTTTTTCTGGGTCAGAAGATTATTGTTCTTTCATCAGGACCAGGCAGAATTACAGAGCAGTTGGAAAATAGTCATTTTGCCCGGGAGGACTGGCGCAGTAGTTCTTCCTTTTTTGAACAGTGTCAGAAGGTTCGTTCCATCCTGAAAGCAGGGGTATAATGTTAAAGAAAATATCACATTATATTATTACTATTATAATTGTAATCTTAATCTGGTGGTTGCTGTCATTTATGCTCAATAATTCTGTTTTCCCCCGGCCACTGCCGGTGTTTATGACATTTTTCGCTGTACAGGATAAAATTCAGGGCCATCTGCTGGCAAGCCTTTTCCGGGTTATTCTCGGTGTGGGGACAGCAATTTTAATCGGGGTACCGTGTGGTTTAATACTCGGTATGGTCAAAAAACTGGACCACATAATGGCTCCTTTTGTTTATCTAAGTTATCCTGTACCTAAGATTGCTTTTTTACCGGTAGTTCTACTGATTCTGGGGCTAGGTGACCTCTCCAAGATATTTTTAATTGCTATTATTATCTTTTTTCAGGTCGTCGTTACCACCAGGGATGCTGCCCGTAGTATTAATCCGGAATTGATTTTATCAGTGAAATCACTCGGAGCCAATAACTGGCAGCTTTTCTATCGTGTAATATTTCCGGCAGCATTACCAGGAATATTTACTGCTGTAAGAATCAGTACCGGAACAGCGATTGCGGTCCTGTTCTTTACGGAAACCTTTGCTACTTTTAGCGGACTGGGTTATTTTATCATGGATGCCTGGACAAGAGTCAATTATATAGAGATGTTTGCAGGTATTGTTGCTCTGAGTCTACTGGGATTGTCTCTATTTTTACTTATAGATATACTGGAGAGGGTTTCCTGCAAGTGGCTTTATCTGGATGATTCTAAATAGTTTATATCTCCTTTAATAAATAAATTTTCATAAATTAATTTGCAAACAGGTGGTTTTGATGTTTTTAAAATTGATATTATTATTTACATTGGTTCCTATTCTGGAACTGGCATTACTGATCAAAATCGGTGGATATATAGGGATTATATCGACGATAATTCTGGTTGCTCTGACTGGAATACTGGGTGTAACCCTGGCCAGAAATCAGGGCTATCTTGTTATAAATAAAATAAAGAATTCCCTTTCTCAGGGGAAAATGCCAGCCAGTGATTTAATCGAGGGGCTGCTGATTCTAATCGGTGGAGTTCTTTTGCTTACTCCCGGTATTTTAACAGATATTACCGGCTTTACCTTGATTATTCCCCATTCCCGTAAAATAATTGCCAGACTGGTTCGTAAGAGGTTTCAGATTTACCTGAGAAGGCAAAATATCAATTATTCAAGAGAATATGTGGATATCGAGCCGGAAGATAGAGATGAAAGATAGGAAATTTTATTCTATATAGCTTGACAAAATTTTAATTTTGTATTATACTGATAATAGTTATCAATACGGTTAAAAATGAAGGAGGAGTTGATAATGGAAGCTGTAAAAATCAGTGAAGATATTTACTGGGTGGGAGTGATTGACTGGGATATAAGAAACTTTCACGGCTATTTAACCGACAGGGGTTCTACTTATAATGCTTATCTCATAATTGATGAACATATAACTTTAATCGATACTGTTAAAAGAGGTTTTTCCGGGGAACTACTGGAAAGAATAGCCAGTGTTATTGAACCAGAAAAAATTGACTACATAGTTTCTAACCATGTCGAGATGGACCACTCAGGTTGTCTGGCAGAAATGATAGAGATTACTGGTGCAACACTCTATACTTCACCCCGGGGTAAGAAGGGGCTGAAGAGTCACTACCAGACAGAAGGCTGGGAGATTGAGGATGTTAAAACCGGTGATGTACTTGACCTGGGCAAAAAGCAACTGGAATTTGTTCTAACTCCAATGGTCCACTGGCCTGATAATATGATGACTTATCTACAGGATGAAGGAATATTATTTTCTAATGACTCATTTGGCCAGCATTATGCAACATCAGAGAGGTTTGATGGAGAGGTAAATACTCCGGTCGCAATGGAAGAGGCTCAAACGTATTATGCCAATATTGTTATGCCTTACAGTTCACAGGTGCAGAACGAATTTAATACTGTTTCAGATCTAAAACTTGAGCTCAATGTAATAGCTCCTTCTCATGGTATTATCTGGAGTGATAATATTCCGGAGATTCTGGAAAAATACAAAAAATGGGCAACAGGAAAAACTGAGGGAGAGGCTCTGATTGTTTATGATACCATGTGGAAATCAACAGAGAAGATGGCCTATGCTCTGCAGGATGTCTTTAATTCACAGGGTATAACTACTTATATGAAGAATCTTAAGGTTAACCATCCTTCTGAAATTGTTCCTTTTGTCCTTGATTGTGAATATATATGTGTTGGTTCACCTACTTTAAACAACAATATGATGCCAACTGTAGCTTCGTTTTTAACATATTTAAAGGGATTAACCCCTGGAAATAGAAAAACTGCAGCCTTTGGTTCTTATGGTTGGAGTGGCCAGAGTATAGGGCTGGTTGCAGATGAACTGGAAGCAAGTAAGTTTGATGTTTTTGCTCAAATCAAATATAATTTTGTTCCGGATAAAGAGGATCTGGAACAAATAAAAGAAGATTTTAAGGTAAAATTAAATGATATTACAAAGGAGGTTAATTAAGATGGATAAATATGAATGCTCAGTCTGTGGTTATGTCTATGATCCGGAGGTAGGAGATCCTGAAAATGGTGTTGAGGCAGGAACTGCTTTTGCAGACCTTCCTGAGGACTGGGTCTGCCCGGTCTGTGGTGTTGATAAAGATCAATTCGAAAAAATGTAGATAAAATTAAATACGAGGGAGGATGATTTAATGAAAAACATCAAAGGTACTGAAACAGAAAAAAATGTATTAAAAGCTTTTGCCGGTGAATCCCAGGCCAGAAACAGATATACATTTTTTGCCTCACAGGCTGGTAAAGAAGGTTTTAAACAGATACAGAATTTATTTCTGGAATCTGCTGAAAATGAGAAAGAACATGCCAAGACATTCTTTAAATTTCTCTCGGGTGGACAAGTTGAAATAACAGCTATGTATCCGGCTGGAGTAATTGGCAGTACAGAAGAGAACCTGGAAGCAGCTGCCAGTGGCGAAAATGAAGAATATACCGAGTTATATCCTTCTTTTGCTGAGGTTGCTGAGAAAGAGGGATTTACAGAGATAGCACGTACATTTAAAAAGATTGCAGAAGTTGAAAAAGAACATGAAAAAAGGTATCTGAGGCTACTGGAGAATATCAGGGAAGGAAAAATATTTAAACGCGATAAAGAGGTCAGGTGGAAATGCAGCAACTGTGGTTATGTTCACACAGGCAAGGAAGCACCGGCTGTTTGTCCTTCCTGTCTACATAAACAGGAATATTTTGAAATAAAAGAAGCCAATTATTAAGATTAATTATTGCAAATAAAGGGTATACTGTTAAACAATAGGAGTATGGTCAGGTTTAAACTGATTATACTCCTATTATAAATCAGGGGGTTTTATAAGTGGATAAAATGGATAAAGATATAGAAAAAATAGGGATTCTTACTGGTGGTGGTGATTGTCCAGGTTTAAACGCTGTAATTCGTGCTATAACCAGATCTGCGATTATAAAATATGATATAGATGTTGTAGGTTTCATGAATGGTTACAAGGGTCTTTATAATGGAACAATTAAAAAACTGGATCTGAAAGAAATCTCCGGAATTTTACCGCGGGGTGGAACAATTCTCTATACATCCAATAAAACAAATTTATTCAAATACCGTATGCAGGAAAACGGAGAAACAGTCTACCGTGATGTATCGGATAAAGGATTTGAAAATATGGACAGGCTGGGTGTTGATGCCCTGGTCATAATTGGAGGAGACGGGACTTTAACCAGTGCCAGAGACTATTACCGGAAGGGAGCAAATATTATCGGTGTTCCCAAAACGATCGATAATGATCTGGCTTATACAGATGTAAGTTTTGGTTTTGATACAGCAGTTTCTGTAGCAACTGAAGCGATTGACCGCTTACACACTACTGCTGAATCCCATCACCGGATTATGTGTCTGGAGGTTATGGGACGTTATGCTGGCTGGATTGCCCTGGAAGCAGGTATGGCCGGGGGCGCAGATGCAATTTTAATCCCTGAGATACCTTATGATATAGAAAAGGTAGCCCGGAAGATTATTGAAAGGAAGAATGCAGGGAAAAGATTCAGTGTTATTGTTGTGGCTGAGGGAGCAAAACCGGTTGAGGGTGATATGGTTGTAAAGGAAATGATCGAGGATAGCCCTGATCCCATTAGACTCGGTGGTATAGGTCAGCAGGTTGCTAAACGGCTGGAAGAACTGGTCGGGCTTGAGTCCCGGGCAACTATTCTTGGTCATCTACAGCGGGGAGGAACCCCTACTTCCTATGACCGCAATCTTGCAACCCGTTATGGAAAAGTAGCAGTTGACCTGGCTGTACAGGGAAAATTTGGCGAGATGGTTTCACTGAAGGGAAAAGAAATGTCCCATGTTTCTCTGGAAGAGGTCATAGGTCAGATTAATAAGGTTGACCCAAAAGGGGAAATGGTAGAGACAGCTAAATGTATCGGAATATCCTTTGGTGATTAATTAATATTACCATTTATTCCTTTTATTCTTTCTGTTTGTAAAAATATCTGTTGACATTAATTCCTCCATATGATATTATTTTGTATTATAATATTTAGTAGACTAAATAAGTGTTGGAGGTTATTTATGGAATTATTCAAATCTGATTCATTATATTCTGTTTTTTTTCAGGTTATCAGACTTCATTATCACCGTTCACATATACTGCTGGATAAAATCGGTGTTTATCCTGGCCAGCCGCCGATGCTGTTTGCTTTAAACCAGAAGGATGGTCAAAGCCAGACCCAGCTGTCAGAGATGTTAAATATTAAACCAGCTACGATTACTGTCATGTTAAACAGGATGGAAAAAGAAAAGCTGGTAGAACGGAGGCGGGACCCTGGTGACCAGAGGATTTCCAGGGTTTATCTGACCGAAAAAGGAAAAAAACTTTTTTGTGAGGTTAAGAATGTAGTTAATAATATTGAAGAAGAATGTTTTAAGGAGCTGACTGAAAATGAGAGAATTCTACTGAAAAGACTGTTAATGCAGGTTCGTGATAATCTGCATGAAACAATTGATAAAAATTAGTCAGCTAAGTAAAATTAAGATTGGGGATGAAACAAGGTGAAAAAATTATACAGGTTTATTAAACCATTTTCATTACCTGTAGTTCTGGTATTGATTTTAATTTTTTTCCAGACCCTGACCCAGCTATATCTCCCTAATTTAATGTCAGATATAGTTGATGTTGGGATAGTTAATGGAGATACAAATTTTATTATAAAAACAGGTGTAATTATGTTGCTTGTAGCAGCATTTGGTGCTGTTTGTACTATTCTGGCCAGCTATTTATCGGCAAAAATAGGTACTGGATTTAGCCGTGACCTCCGGGTTAAGATATTCGAAAAAGTTGAAGGTTTTTCGCTGCATGAGTTCGACCTTGTCGGGACAGCGTCAATGATTACTCGCACAACTAATGATGTTAATCAACTGGAACGGGTATTAATTATGTTGATGAGAGTTATGGTCAGTGCCCCGATGATGGCCATTGGGGGTATTATTATGGCTGTTTCCAAAGATGCTAAACTATCATTGATAATTGTGGTGGTAACTCCAATTCTGGCGTTACTGGTTTATCTTGTCTCCAGAAAAGCTGTTCCGCTTTTTAAAGCCATACAGATTAAACTGGATAAAGTGAACCTGGTTTTACGGGAAAATCTTACAGGAATCAGGGTAATCAGGGCCTTTAACCGGACCAACTTTGAAAGAAAGCGTTTTGACCGGGCAAACCGTGATTTAACAGATACTGCTGTTAGTGTTAACAGATTGATGGCATTAATGATGCCTTTAATGATGCTGCTGCTTAATTTTACAACAATTGCAGTCATCTGGTTTGGTGGTATCAGGATTAATAATGGGTTCATGCAGGTCGGAGATCTGATGGCCTTTATTCAGTATATTATGCAGATT
>JADQBU010000102.1 GCA_016278435.1 Halanaerobiales bacterium | reverse complement strand
TACTCAACAAACGGGCAAATTGAGCTGTAGCATTATTCTCTACTATGATCATTTCTACATCACGGGAGGCCCATTTTTCCAGTTTCTTTCGAGGCAGTGGCCAGACATCAGAAAAAGAAAGAAGGCCTATCTTAATTCCCTCTTCATTTAATAGTTTTTGAGATTCCAGTAGTGGTCCATAAGTAGAACCCCAGCCAATTACTAAATAATCAATGTTACTTTCTCCTGTATACGTAGGTTCAATAACATCTTCATTGATTAATTTATGATTCTTCTTCATTCTTTTATCAACCATTGTTTTCCGAACCTCAGCCGATTCTGTGATATGACCGGCTTGATCGTGTTCATCACTATCAGCTAATACTACCCCTTCTGCAATCTGTCCGGGATATGCTCTGGGAGAAATACCATCATCTGTTATTTTATATCGGTTGTATTCTTCATTTTTTTCCTCTTCAGAAAGTAAATATCTCTTTATATTTAACCTGTTAAAATCAAATTCTTCCATGGTTTTTGCTGAATCTGCCAGAAACTGATCTCCTAAAATCACCACCGGTATTTGATATTTGTCTGCCAGATTAAAAGCGCGAAAGGTCTGATAAAAAGCATCCTCCTGATCTCTGGGGCTTATAACCATCAGGGGAAATTCTCCCTGGGATACATTAATAACAAACAATAAATCACCCTGTTCGGTTCTGGTAGGTAGCCCGGTCGCCGGTCCGGGGCGTTGAATCTCAGCTACCACCAGTGGAGTTTCAGTTATTCCGGCCAGACCCATTCCTTCTGCCATCAGGGCAAAACCACCCCCGGAAGTACCGGTCATGGAGCGAACTCCTCCAAAGGAAGCCCCTAAAGCCATATTGATAGCTCCTATTTCACTCTCGGCCTGTTCTACAACAATACCCAGTTTTTTCTGTTTTCCGGCTATGTAATTCATAATCCCGGTTGAGGGTGACATGGGATAAGCTGTATAAAACTTAACTCCTGCGGTAATAGCACCTAAAGCAATAGCATCTGTCCCATCAATAAGTATTTCTTTCTTTTTTTGAACAACTTTAGTTTCACTGTAGTTATAGTGCTTAGCAGCTTCCTGATAACCCTTATTCAATAATTCAAGATTATCTTTAATGATCTGTTCCTTCTCAAAGTATTCTTTGATTACTTGCTGACAGGATTCAATTCCCAGGCCCAGTAATTTGAGAACAGCACCTACATAAACGGTATTTACACCTTTAATATTAATCTCACTGGCAATGTCTGTAGCTGGAATTACTTTCAGATTACTAATTCCTTGCTGCTCTTTTTCATAGATAACTACCCCATTTTTACTTAATTTATCTTTATGAATATCGATTGTTTCTTTGTTTAAAGCCACAAGAATATCAATCCTGTCTCCAGGAGCTGTAATTTTTTCTGTGCCAAATCTTATTTTAACAAAATTATGCCCTCCCCGTATGCGAGACATATAATCTTTAGAACTAAAAACCTGATAACCCATTCTGTAAAGGGTTTTATCAAAAATATAAGACATGGTTTTCAATCCCTGACCTGCCTTACCACCAATTAACATATTTAAATTCATTTTACCGCTCCTTTTTTATATAAACTTAATCCTTCTTCAATGTAAGAATACTTAAAGATTTTTTAAACTTATTTTCTTCCTGACATAATGAATCTTAAAATATTATTAATTAACCTCCAATAAATCCCTTCCCCATTTAGCTCCAAAAATTATTTAAGTTTTAATAACCGGGCATTAAAGGCTACTATTACTGTACTGAGGGACATCAAAATAGCACCAACCGCCGGAGAAATCATAAAATTATAGGCATAGAGAACACCGGCAGCCAGTGGTATGGCAAAGGCATTATAACCTGTGGCCCAGACCAGGTTCTGGGTCATCTTGTTATAGGTGATTTTACCAAACTTTATTAAGAAAGTACAAATTGCCATTCCTATTAGAGTCATCATACCGGGCTTTTTATTCTTTAATTCATCATAAAGACCGGATAAAAAAGGATATCTCCTCTGGATATGTCCTTTCCGGGTTACTGTTGATCAACATGGTTCATAATATCAGTAGCCCTGGTCTGTATATCTGTGTACATATCGGTTAGATCTTCCAGCTGATCATTAATCTCTTTCATAAGATAGAGGATCAGTTTAATACTTGATTTATGGTTTTCTTCGAAGAATTCCATTAAATTATCCCGCTCTATCATTGTCAGGATAACTGGTTCTTCTGCAATTACATCTACCATGTAATAGGAACTTTTGCTGGAAATCATTGATGATAACCCAAAAAAGTCCCCTTTTTTAAATTGGGCCAGCAGGATTTCTTCAGGTACATCATTTCCGGGTTTAACAAGCTTTACTTTTCCCTCAATAATTATATATATCGCATTATCATCATCACCTTTTTTAACTATAGTATTATTTTTTTCGTAGGACAAAAAATGGCATTTATCAATTAAATCACGGGCATCCGCAGGGGAAAGACTCTTAAAAATAGGTAAGTTACGGGTTTCAGCATAGATCTGTGAGTCCGTAATTTTTCCAACCGCATATTCCTTTTTGTCAGAGGCTTTATTTATTATGCCGGATTCCATAATAGGGGATATTTCAGATAGATTATTATGAGCAAATTTCAGTATATTAGACCAGTCATTCTGTGTTTTAAGATATTCATTAAATATATTATCTTTGGGAACAGCATCATATTTTGCTAAATGAATATTTTTTATTGTAGCCTTACATTCATCAATTTTATTATTACTTAAATAGTCCAGGGCCAGAATAAGATTGGTTTTAAAGACCTTATCTTCCAGATCGGATTTCAGAAACTCTCCTGGATAAGGGCTTAAGTCTTCCGGTTCTACTTTAATCATATTGGGTTTTTCAACCTGAGACTCTATTTTAGCCTTCTCATAGAAAAAACGATATATATCCTGGCGCAGGTGTTGCCAGATAGGGTGTTTTTTTCCCGGTGAAAGATGTTTTATGGCCAGTTGATTATCCAGAAAAAAATTAAAGCTAAACATCCGGGCATTAATCAGGTAATCAATATCTTCACCCCGGGTTAGTCGGGGATCAAAGGGTACCACTTTAAACAGATTACGGTGGATAACCATAAGACCTCCGAAAGCAAAGGGAGTCTTCTTTAAACGCGGTTCACTGCCAATTATTTTGTCAAAAGCCTCGGTTTTATATCCGAAGCGATTCCAGAAGGTCATCCATGGTTCAATTTCTACATCATCATAATAATTATTATTTATATTAAGATAATAGCCTGCGATACCGTCTACAGTCTGGCCATAAAGTCTCCCTCCGATGAATTCCCGGGCCTTTGTCATGAATTTCGGATCCTCAAATACCTCATCATCATCAATTAAAACTACTACTTTAGCTTTAAGCAGATAGGCGGTATAAAGACACATATTACGAATATTTGAATATCCCTGTAGGGAAAGGAGCTCAGGATAATGATTGTTTTTTTTATAGATAGCAGTGATTTTATTCAGTTGTTTGTCTCCAATCACATAGGTTTTTACAGGTAAATTTTTATTTTTTAAAATACTATTCACCTTCTGCAGAGCTTCCTCCCGTAGTTTGGGAGTAGTAACAGCTACCAGAATTACCAGTTCAAAATCCCTGTCATTTAAAACTTTTAAACTATCAATCAGTCTTCCCAGGGTACCTTCCTCATCTATGGGAACAGGGTGGTCATAGATTTCATCACCTAACTGCCACCCTGTTTTAGATTCTCTTCCCCAGTAAGTCGGTACTACCATAACTGTTTTCATTTATCTGGACCTCCTTTCCAGGAAGTACACTTTTATATACAGTGGTCAGTTCCTGGACAACTCTATTCCAGGAGAAATTATTTAAGGCATATTTTGCGGCATATGTTCCTTTAGTTTCTTTATCGTTCTGCTGCAGGGAATCTATAACTTTCCGGGCCAGCTTCCTGTGGTTGCCCATTTTGAATAGTTTTCCTACCCTGTTATTAATAAAATCGGGAAGCCCTCCCGCATCTGAGGCTATAACGGGTGTACCACAGGCCAGAGACTCAATTGCAACCAGGCCAAATGGCTCCATTCGCGAAGGTACAACCGAAATATCGGCAATATTATAGAGCCGGACAAGTGTCTCCTGTGTTTGATTACCGAGGAAAAATATAGACTTAATATTTAATTTTTCTGCCAGTTTTTGTAGCTCTCCTTTAAGATGGCCGTGACCGTTTATCAGAGTAATCACTCCGGGGATTTCTTCTTCATAAATTTTTGCCGCCTTAATCAGCAAATCTACCCCTTTAAATTTTGTTAATTTCCCGGCAAAATTAACAATATAATTGATTTGGTCGGTATTTTCAGTGACCAATGATTTTAAAACTTCATTTCTGTCTAAATCCAGCGGTTTAAAGATACCTTCATCAAAACCATTAAGAATTAATTCCAGTTTTTCTTCCGGTAAATCATAATATCTTTTTACATCTTTATTAACCTGGCCGGAAATTGTAATCACCTTTTTTGCGTCCCGGGCTCCTTCAAGAGCAATATTCTGAAATCTTTTATCACTTTTAAACCCCTTGATATCCGTACCATGGGCAGTAACTATATATGGTAACCCGGTCATTGAGGCTGCATAAGGAGCTACCCATAGATGCTGGCAATGAATAAGATCCGGTTTGAAGGACTCTACTTCTTCCCTGATGGCAATTTTAAATTTACGAAGATATTCATTCATTTCCCACTGAGAGAGGGTATAAAATGTTTGATTGCTTTTAGGGTGGGTGGTAAAACAGGGAAAACGATAATATAAAATTGTTCTGACGGGAAAGGTGGTATTAATTACTACTTCATCGTCGACCACAATAACTTTGACCTGATGTCCCTGTTTCAGCAAACGGCTGGCAAGATTTTTCGTATAAACCCCACTTCCCGAACCTTCCAGCGGGAAATGATTAACCAGTAAAATTCTCATTTTCACTTCTCCTTTCTGTTACCTTTTCTTTTAATTCCTTCCAGGCATAATTAATTTTTTTATATTCCCTAACCATTTCATCCAGTTGATTGTAGGCTGCCTCCAGAGCATGTGGAAAACAGGCAAATCTCCTGTCATCTAAAAAGGAAGCCAATTTAATGCTACCGGTAGTCAGGTTAAGCTTTTGTCTTTCTTTTCGAGCTTTAAATTCCTGATGATTAATCTTACCGGTCTGTTGCAGGTACCAGTTCAGAAAAACATTACGGCCCAGCCAGCCCAGGCAGGCAATATAAAATCTATTTTTAATTTCCGGGTTATAAATTGAGGGTTTAGCCGGAAAATTACTGAAGGTATCATGGAATATTCTGGTATCAATATTAATTGTTTTCATTCCCTTATCGGGAATTTCCATACCTATTAGTGTATCTTCACCCCGTCCCAGAACCAGTTGTTCTTTATAAGTGTAAGTTACTGAAAAATATGGTGGTAACTGTTTAAAAGCATCGAGTTTAAGGGCATGATTACCTCCCAAAATTTTATCCGTCTTTTTTATATCCTGATCAGAAGGGGAAGCAGTAACCAGTGTTTTATCTTCTGTCAAGATCTGATAGACATCTTCTTTTTCCAGCCCGATTAACAATTCTCTTAACCCCTTATATTTTATGGGTGGTATAATATAATACCCTGAATAATCACTGGTAGTTATAATAACATTTTGATTTTTCAAATAACCAAGATGACGTTGAATAAAATCAATTTCCTGGAAGTCACCTTTTTCATCTGTAAGTAGATATGGTTTTACATCTGTATCCACAAATATTAAATAGTCGATACGGGGTTTTAATAACAGAGCATTGACCAGGACATTGTTTCGGCGCTTTCCATAGGGAATTAAATTATGGTCAGAAAAGTTCTTACTTTCGACCAGAGTTTTGATTGATTTTTTACTGAGGCTAATTTGATTTAAGCGTTTTTTAAATTCTGGATCATTATTCATTTTTATTAGTTGAATATCCACATACTGGGCCAGTTCATTTACAATTTTTTTACTGTAATTATGGGAGTAGGCAATAATAAAAGTAGTTATTTTATGCCCGTATTTGCTGGCATTTTTTATAAAATCCAGGTAGGGAGAAAGACTATTTACATAACTGGTTATAACCCCGAAGGCGATATTTTTAGAATTCATATTTATTCCTCCTATACGACTTTAGTTATTTCCAGACATAGTTTGTCTTCATATATAACTCAATCGTGTTCTGATATAGCTTTCCCGGTCTCTAAAGGTACCGAACATTTTTCATAATAATTATACACTTATTTCTACCCTTTTGTCCTTAAGTTCTCTAAGTCTATAAGCCTTCATAATATCTGATCGGGTTAAGATGCCAACCAGATTCCCATCATCTACAACCATTAACCGTCCGATATCGGCATAAGATAATTTTTTAAAGGCCTGGAAAAGATCAGCCCCGGAATTAACAGTAATAACATCCCGTGTCATAATATCTTTGATTTTTTTATGTTGTTGATTTTCTGATGAAACAGGTTTAATATCTTCCATAGTTACACAACCATTTAAGTTGCCATTATCATCTATTACTGGATATCCGGAATGTCTCTCCTTCAACATTTTATCCAGTAGTTCCTCAACAGTTATATCCTCATCTACTGTAGAAACATCATTAGTCATTAAATCAAAAACTGTAAACTCCGAGAAAACATCTTTAATTAAATTGGTCTGATATTCCTGAGAGGCCCCTATATAGATAAAAAAGGCAATTAATATAATTAATATATTACCTGTCATAAATCCAAAAATACCAAACAGGACAGCAAAAAATTTGCCAATATTGATAGCAATTTTTGTAGCCTTAAAATATGATGTTTTCCTGGCAATTAATGACCTTAAAATTCTGCCTCCATCCGAAGGAAAAGCAGGTAAAAGATTGAAAAAAGCTAAAAATATATTCATAAAGCCTAAATAATATATTATAAGTTGATAATCAGCGGTTATAATACCGGACATTTGCCTTAAAATAAATAAAAGTAAAAAGCCAAACACCAGACTGAATAAAGGACCCGAAAAAGCCATCCAGACTTCATCCTGAGGTTCCCCTTCATTATCTTCCATTTGAGCTACTCCCCCGAGAAGCATCAGAGTTATATTATTTATTTTAATTCCTTTACTACGGGCTACCAAAGAATGAGAAATTTCATGTAGAGCTACACTCACAAAAAGCAGGATAGCCAGAATTAAACCTAACAAGTAGGGGTTTAAAGATAAACTTGCTACAGTAATACCCGCCATTACGGCGATTTGCCCAATATTATTGGCAATTATTACAGCTATAAAGGGCAAAATTAACAAAAAACTAAAGTGTAATCTAATAGGGATACCTGCAACTTTCATTATTGTAAGAGTATTTTTTAACATAATCTAGCACCTCATATCTAAATTTATTAAGTAAAACTTACACAACAGGAGGGGGAAATAACACCCGCTGTGTAAGTTTGTTTTCCTTTACTTTTTGAACATAATTTTAACTAAATTACCCCGGGATTTTTGGCTTTCTTCCATAAATTAAGTTTTCTTCCATAAATCATGTACTGTGCAAAATTCCCTGACCCTTACTATTTCATCTTTTGCGACTTTAAATTTTGCCCGGGGTTTCTGGCCCGGTTTTAATTCTGCTCTCAATACTTTATCTTCTGTTAAGACTTCAATTAACTTGATATAATGATCCTCTTCCATCGGATGGGGTACGTCTCCCACACTGGCAAGAATACCATCAGCAATTTCTTCAATTACCGGAACATGTT